>NZ_JBYCLD010000016.1:0-39393 GCF_057473725.1 Mycobacterium sp. TH-M11
CCGGGCTGGACGCGGTGATCGCCGACGGCACCTGGTCGCAGCTCTACACCGACTGGGTGCCGCGACCGTTGCCGCGGGGCTGGCATCCCGGATCGAAATCGGCGCCGACACCGCACCTTCCCGACTTCGCGGCCATTGCCGAGCGAAACCACCGCACGATCGACGAGGCCGCGCCGCCGAAGTCCACGCTGACCCAACTGCGGGATTCGTTCTTCGACTGGGAGCTCTACAAGCAGGCCATTCCGGCGATGGCGACCACGGGCCTGCCGAACACGCTGATCCTCACCGTCAGTTCCGGCGTGATCGGGCTGACGGTCGGCATCGGGCTGGCGGTCGCCGGAATCTCACGGGCGCGCTGGCTGCGCTGGCCGGCGCGGATCTACACCGACATCTTCCGGGGCCTGCCCGAGGTGGTGATCATCTTGCTGATCGGGCTCGGGATCGGGCCGCTCGTCGGCGGACTGACCAATAACAATCCCTATCCGCTGGGAATCGCCGCGCTCGGGTTGACCGCGGCGGCCTACGTCGGCGAGATCTTCCGCGCCGGCATCCAGAGCGTGGAGCCCGGCCAACTCGACGCCGCCCGGGCGCTGGGACTGAGCTACCGAGCCTCGATGCGGCTGATCGTGATTCCCCAAGCGATCCGACGGGTGCTGCCCGCCCTGGTCAACCAGTTCATCGCGTTGTTGAAAGGATCCGCGCTGGTGTACTTCCTGGGCCTGATCGCCGGCCAGCGCGAGCTGTTCCAGGTCGGCCGCGACCTCAATGCGCAGACCGGCAGCCTATCGCCGCTGGTGGCTGCGGGCGCGTTCTACCTGCTGCTCACCATCCCGCTGACTCACCTGGTCAACGTCGTCGACCATCGGCTCAGACACGGCCGGCCCGCGACGGAGCCGGACTTGGATATCAGTCAGGCGATGACGTGATTGGTTCAGTATCGTTGGAAGGCAAGGGGATTCACCTGTCCTTCGGGCGCACTGCGGTGTTGCGGGGCGTCGACGTCACCGCGCCCGCGGGTGAGACCGTCGCGGTGATCGGGCCATCGGGGTCTGGCAAGTCGACGCTGCTGCGCACGCTCAATCGGTTGCACGAACCCGATCGCGGCGACATCCTGCTCGACGGCAAATCCGTCCTGACCGAGAATCCCGACGCCGTGCGGCAGCGGATCGGCATGGTGTTCCAGCACTTCAACCTCTTTCCCCACCTCAGCGTGCTCGCCAACGTGATGCTGGCGCCACGCAAGCTCAACGGGCTCGCCGGTGACGAGGCCCGCGAAACGGCTCTGGCCCAACTGGACCGGGTGGGCATGAAGCACAAGGCGGAAAGCCGGCCCGGTGCCCTCTCTGGCGGCCAGCAGCAAAGGGTGGCGATCGCCCGGGCGCTGGCGATGGCGCCGCAAGTGATGCTGTTCGACGAGGCGACCTCGGCCCTGGACCCCGAGCTGGTCAAAGGCATACTCGCGTTGATCGCCGATCTGGGCTCCGAAGGCATGACGATGCTGGTCGTCACCCATGAAATGGCTTTCGCCAGGTCGACGTCCAACACGGTCGTGTTCATGGACCACGGCCAGGTGGTGGAAACCGGGCCGCCGGAGCAGATCTTCGAAGCGGCGGCCACCGAGCGGCTACAGCGCTTCTTGTCGCAGGTTCTGTGAAGGCAAAACCCAATTGTGGGCCGCTGAACCGCCGACAGGTTAGACTAGCGAACTATGGCGGAAACCGAAGCCACCGGGCCGGAGCTCACTGAGCTGGCGGAGGGGCTTCACCGTACGCTCTCCAAGCTGTTTTCGATCCTGCGACGCGGCGATCCCAGCGCCGGCGCGGCGACGGCCAGCGACCTCACCCTGGCCCAGCTGTCGATCTTGGTCACGTTGCTCGACCGCGGCCCGATGCGGATGACAGACCTGGCCGCGCACGAGCGGGTTCGTACACCCACCACCACGGTGGCGATCCGCCGACTGGAAAAGATCGGCCTGGTGAAACGCTCGCGCGACCCCTCGGACCTGCGCGCGGTGCTGGTCGACATCACCCCGCGAGGCCTGTCGGTGCACCGCGAATCGCTGACCAACCGGATCACCGCGCTGGCCGCGTTGCTGAGCCAGCTCAGCGGATCCGACCTGGAATCGCTGACCAAAGCGCTTGCGCCCCTGGAGCGCCTCGCTGCCAGCGAGTCGGTGCCCAGTTCGACGGTCGCCGCCAACGTAGACGCGAGCGGCTAAACCCTCCCGTTCTCGATCACTACGCTGGCAGGCATGCAGACAGCGCTCATCACCGGTGCCAGCCGCGGAATCGGCGCTGCCATCGCCACCGCCCTGGCACCGACACATACCCTGTTACTGGCCGGACGGCCGTCGTCCGCGCTGCAGGCCACCGCGGAGCGACTCGGCGCCACCCCGCTACCAGTGGATGTCACCGACCCGGGAACGATCGCGGACGCCACCGCTGCGATCGGCGAGCTCGACGTGCTGGTGCACAACGCCGGGATCTCGCTTCCCGGGCGCGTCGCGCACTCAACCGTCGAACAGTGGCGAGCCACCTTCGACGTCAACGTCATTGGCGCTGTAGCGGTTACGCTCGCCCTCCTCCCCGCGCTCCGAAGCGGCGCAGGCCAGGTGGTGTTCATCAACTCCGGGGCTGGTCGCAGGGCGTCGGAGAGCATGGCGTCGTACTCGGCCAGCAAGTTCGCTTTGCGGGCGTTCGCCGACTCGCTGCGACTGAGTGAGCCGTCGCTGCGGGTCACCACCGTCTACCCCGGCCGCACCGACACCGACATGCAGCGCGATTTGGTGTCTTACGAGGGCGGCGACTACCACGCCGACCAGTTCCTGCGTACGGATACCGTCGCCGCCGCCGTCGCGCAGGCGATCAACACCCCGGCCGACGGGCACCTGCACGAGATCATCCTCCGACCGCGCGGCTAACTTTCTGCGTCGATTGTGCAGGTTATGACGGCGATACCGGCACCTTCGCGCACACAACCCGCACAGTCGGGGTCAGATCGGGCGCCTCAGACCACACGCCCGGTGACGATGCAGGCCGGAACGGCCTGAGGAGGAGGCGGGTCAGAGCACACGCCCGGTGACGATGCAGGCCGGAACGGCCTGAGGAGGAGGCGGGTCAGACCACCAGGTTGACCATCTTCCCGGGAACGACGATCACCTTCTTCGGAGTGCCGCCGGCCAGGAACGCCTGCACCTTCTCGTCGGCCAGCGCGGCCGATTCCACCGCATCGGCAGCCGCGTCGGCCGACACAGTGATCCGGCCGCGCAACTTGCCGTTGACCTGCACGGGGTATTCCACCGTGTCCTCGACCAGATATGTGGGATCAGCGACGGGAAATGGCCCGTGCGCCAGCGAATTCGGGTGGCCCAGGCGCTGCCAGAGCTCTTCGGCCAGGTGCGGTGCGACCGGCGCCAGCATCAGCACCAGGGGTTCGACCGCGGCCCGCGGGGCGGCGTCGCGGTGCAGCTTGGTCAGGTGGTTGGTGTATTCGATCAGCTTGGCTACCGCGGTGTTGTTGCGCAGTGCCGCATAGTCTTCCGAGACGCCGGCGATAGTGCGGTGCAGCAGCCGCAGCGTGTCGGTCTCCAACTCCTCGTCGGCGACCCGGGCCGCACCGGAGTTCTCGTCGACCACCAGTCGCCATACCCGCTGCAAAAACCGCTGTGCGCCAACGACATCCTTGGTGGCCCACGGGCGGGAGGCCTCGATCGGGCCCATCGACATCTCGTACACCCGCAGGGTGTCAGCCCCGTAGTCGTCGCACATTTCGTCCGGTGAAATCGAGTTCTTCAGGCTCTTGCCGATTTTGCCGAACTCCTGAAAAACCTCGATGTCGCCGTCCGGGCCGGGATAGAAGAACCTGCCGTCGCGCTCGACGACGTCGGCGGCCGTCACGTAGGCGCCGCGGGCGTCGGTATAGGCGAAGGCCTGGATGTAGCCCTGATTGATCAGGCGCCGGTACGGCTCGCGGGAGCTGACATGGCCGAGGTCGAAGAGCACCTTGTGCCAGAACCGCGAGTACAGCAGGTGCAGCACCGCGTGCTCGGCGCCGCCGACGTAGAGGTCGACCCCGCCAGGGTCGTCCGGCCCGTGCTCGGCGGGCCGCGGCCCCATCCAGTACGCCTCGTTCTCCTTGTCGCAGAAGCGGTCTGGATTGTGGGGGTCGGTGTAGCGCAGTTCGTACCAGGAACTGCCTGCCCACTGCGGCATCACGTTGGTGTCGCGGGTGTAGGGCTGCAAGCCGTCACCGAGGTCGAGTTCGACGTTGACCCACCCGGTGGCCTTACCGAGTGGAGGCGACGGTTCACTGTCGGCATCGTCGGGGTCGAACAGCACCGGCGCGTAGTCCGGCACGTCCGGCAGTTCGACCGGCAGGTCGGCGTCGTCCAACGCGTGCGCACGCCCGTCGACGTCGTAGACGATCGGAAACGGCTCACCCCAATAGCGTTGGCGCGCGAAAAGCCAGTCCCGCAGCTTGTACTCGACGCGACCCCAGCCGTGGCCGTCGGATTCCAGCCGCGCGGTGATGGCTTCCTTGGCCGCGGCGACGTCGAACCCGTTGAGGTAGTCGGAGTTGACCAGGACGCCGTCTCCGGTATAGGCCGATTGCGAAACATCGCCGCCAGCAATGACTTCCACGATCGGCAGCCCGAACTCGGCGGCGAATTCCCAGTCGCGCTGATCGTGGCCGGGCACAGCCATGATCGCACCCGTACCGTAGCCGGCCAGCACGTAGTCGGCGATGAAGATCGGCACCTGCGTGCCGTCGGCCGGGTTGGTCGCGTAGGCGCCCAGGAAAACACCGGTCTTGGTCTTGTTCTCCTGACGCTCGAGATCGGATTTCGCGGCGATCGCCTTCCGGTAGGCGGCGACGGCCTGTGCCGGGGTGGCTTCGCCGTAGGTCCACCGCGCGTCGACGCCCTGCGGCCACTGTGCCGCGGCCAGCCGGTCGACCAGCGCGTGTTCGGGTGCCAGCACCAGATACGTTGCACCGAAAAGGGTGTCCGGCCGGGTGGTGAACACCTCCAGGTTGCCCGCCGGCGAGCCGAACAGCACGGCCGCGCCGGTAGACCGGCCGATCCAGTTGCGCTGCATCGTCTTGACCTTTTCCGGCCAGTCCAGGACATCGAGGTCGTCGAGCAGCCGGTCGGAATAGGCGGTGATCCGCATCATCCACTGCCGCAACCGCCTGCGGAACACCGGGAAGTTGCCGCGCTCGCTGCGACCGTCGGCGGTGACCTCTTCGTTGGCCAGCACGGTGCCCAGACCCGGGCACCAGTTCACCATCGACTCGGACTGATACACCAGCCGGTGGCTGTCGACCACATCGGCGCGCTCGCCGGCGGACAGCGTCGACCATCTCCGGCCGTCCCCCAATTTATGTGCGCCAGAGTCGAATTCGGCAACCAGATCGGCGATCGGGCGGGCTTTTCCGGCGGCCGAGTCGAACCACGCGTTGTAGATCTGCAGGAAGATCCACTGCGTCCACTTGTAGAAGTCGGCGTCGGTGGTGGAAAAGCTGCGGCGGTTGTCGTGGCCGAAACCCAACCGGCCCAGCTGGCGCCGGAAGTTGACGATGTTGGCCTCGGTGCGGCTCCGCGGGTGGGTTCCGGTCTGTACCGCGTACTGCTCGGCGGGTAGGCCGAAAGCGTCGAAGCCCAACGCGTGCAGCACATTACGGCCTCGCATCCGGAAATAGCGGGCGTACACATCGGTGGCGATGTAGCCGAGCGGGTGACCGACGTGCAGGCCCTCGCCGGACGGATACGGAAACATGTCCTGAACGAACATCTTGGAGTTAGGTAATCGCAAGAGGTCCGTGCCGTCCGCCGGCGCCAGCGAGCCGACGGGGTTGGGCACGTTGAACGTCCCCTGCCGGGTCCAGTTGTCCTGCCAAGTTGCTTCGATGCGGCCGGCCAGGTCCGCGGTGTAGCGGTACCGCGGCGCGTCGGGGTCGGAGTCGGTCACGCCCAACAGGTTATAAGGACGCCGTCGAGCGACCCGCCGACCGCCACCGGTCTCGGTTGCATTGCAGAGCGATCAGGGTTCATTGCAGGTGTGTCAAAGGTCGGTCGCGGCGCTAGAAGCCAGCTGTTCTGCCTGGTTACAGTCATCTTCTGCGATTTCGAATGCCCGGAAGGACCACCCCTCATGAAGCAGATAGCCCGTAGCTGGCGAGTAACGGTCGCGGGCCTGGCCATCGGCGCCGCCGGTGTGCTGGCTGTTGCCGGCCCCACCGCGTCGGCCGACCCGGTGCTCCCTCCCCGGCCCGTTCCCGCACCGATCCCCGCGCCGGCACCACAAGCGGTCCCCGGGGCGCTCGGCAACCCGCTGCCGGGTCTGGCGCCGCAGGCCGCACCGCCCGTTCCCGCCGCCGCGCCGCCACCCGCGCCCGAAGCGGCCGCCCCACCGGCGCTGATGCCGGCCACCGCGGGGACGTTGCGCGACTTCTTCAACGGCAAGGGTGTGAAGATGGAGCCGCAGAAAGCCGCCGGCTTCACCGCGCTCGACCTGGTCCTGCCGATGCCGCAGGGCTGGACCCAGGTTCCCGATCCCAACGTCCCCGATGCGTTCGTCGTGATCGCCAATCGGCGCAGCCCCAGTCTCTACACCCCCAATGCCCAGCTCGTGGTCTACCGACTGGTCGGCGATTTCGATCCGCACGAGGCCATCTCGCACGGCTTCATCGACAGCGAACAGTTGCCCGCCTGGCGTACCACCGACGCGTCGTTGATCGACTACAACGGCTCCCCGTCGTCGCTCATCGAGGGCACCTATCGGCAGAACGAGATGACGCTCAACACGTCGCGGCGGCACGTGATCGTCAAGTCCGGACCGGACAATTACCTGGTGTCGCTGGCCGTCACGACCGAGGCGGGCGGCGGTGTCGGCGAGGCGCAGGCCACCGACGGCATCGTCAACGGGTTCCGCGCCGGCGCGCCCGGATCCAACCCGCCCGCGCCGCCACCGCCGGTGGCCGTGCCGCCCGCGGTGGTCGCGCCGCCCCAGGCACTGGCTCACTAACGCCGGCGCTGCCCCCGATCCGGACGCCTCGTATGGTGTCCCCATGGTCATCGCGGGAGTGTTGTGCATCGGCGCAGCAGTGCTCCTGGCCGTTCTGGGGTTGCGGTCACTGACCCGGCCCGCCGGCACCGGCACCGCGGAGGTGGCGCTGCGTTCGGTCGCGCCGCCACAGCTGGCGGCCGCGACCATGCTGGCCGTCGCTGGAGCGGTAGCTCTGGCCGCGCCGCCGGCCACCGCCCTGACGGTGGTCTGCGTCTGCGTGGTCGGCGCTCTGGGCACCCTCGCGGCTGGGTCGTACCAGATGGCGCGATACGCGCTGCGCCGACAGGAGGCCACCGCCGGTTGCGGCAGGGCCTGCGCCGGCTGCACCCTGACCTGCCACTGACCGCATGTGGAAAAAGCTGTCGGCGCTGCCGATCGACACCTTCCTGCTGGCCATGGCCGCCACCGTCGCTGTGGCGGCCGTGTTCCCGGCCCGGGGCGCCTTCGCCGATGTCATGGCGGTGGCCGCCAAAGCGGTTATCGCGCTGCTGTTTTGGCTGTACGGAGCGAGGCTCTCGCCGGGGCAGGCGTGGCAGGGGGTCAAGCGCTGGCAGTTGCATCTGCTGGTGCTGGCCACCACGTTCGTCGTCTTTCCGCTACTCGGGCTGGCTGCGCGCGCACTGGTGCCCTGGCTGCTGAACCGCGACCTGTACAACGGGCTGCTGTTCCTGTGCCTGGTCCCGTCGACAGTGCAGTCCTCCATCGCGTTCACCTCGATTGCGCGGGGCAATGTCTCGGCAGCGCTGGTCAGTGCCTCGCTGTCCAACATCGTCGGCATCGGGCTGACCCCGCTGCTGGTCGTCCTGCTGATGGATACCCAAGGTGGCGCCCAGCTGGACGCCACCGCCGTCCGCGACGTGGCGGTGCAACTCTTGCTGCCGTTCGTGGCGGGCCAGCTGATGCGCCCGTGGGTGGCCGACTGGGTGATCCGGCACGCCGTCCTGACCAAGCTCGTCGACCGCGGCTCGATCCTGCTGGTCGTCTACACCGCGTTCTCGATGGGCATGGCAGCGCACATCTGGGCCAGCGTCGACACCTGGCAATTGGCGGTCGTGGCGCTGGTCAGCACCGTGTTGCTGGCGGTGGTGCTCGGCTTCACCGGCCTACTCGGGCGGGTGGTCGGTCTGGACCGCGGCGATCGCATCGTGCTGCTGTTCTGCGGCTCCAAAAAGAGCCTGGCTTCCGGGCTGCCGATGGCGCTGGTGTTCTTTCCCGCGGCAACCGTCGGCGTGATCATGTTGCCGCTGATGATCTTTCACCAGATCCAGCTGATCGTGTGCTCGGTGATCGCGAGTCGGCTCTCCCGAGGCGACGCCGCCGCGGCGGTGGCAGCTTAGCCCGAAAGGGCGACCCGCTTCGGCCGGGCAAACACCGGCCTCGCGATCGCCCTAGTTGCGGCTGACGTCGATCGGGTGGGTGGCCAGCATCGACAACGGCTGCGGCTGACGGCGCAGCACCCGACCCCACAGGTCCACCCGCTGCTCGACAAGCACGTCAGAAGGCAACGCCGACAACACAATCCAGTCGTCGCGCTCGATCTCGCCTTCGAGCTGGCCGATCGTCCAGCCCGAGTATCCGGCGAAAATGCGGACTCCTTCCACGGCCGTGGCGATGGCCGCGGGGTCGGCGTCGAGATCGACCATCGCCATCCGGCCGGCCACGTGGCGCAGGCCCGCCACGCCGTCGGGCACGGCGCCGACCCGCAGCACCGCCAGGCACAGCGCCGCGTCGCGCTTCACCGGCCCGCCGATGAACATCGTCTTCGGCTTCGACGCGAGCTTGGCCCACTGCGGTAAAACGTTGTACACGGCGGTCTCACTGGGCCGGTTGAGCACCACACCCAGCGTGCCCCCGTCGTTGTGTTCGACGATGTAAATCACGCTGCGCCGGAACGTCGGCTCGAGCAGATCCGTGTTGGCCAGAAGCAATGTGCCCGCCCGCACCCGTTGTGCGGCAGGGGCGATGAAATCCTCTGGGTCCTCGGACTGCGCCACTGCACCATCATGGCATCCACGGCCGCCGACCGTGGTCAACAAGTAGGCCGCGAAACGCGAATTTGTAGTGTTGTTACTCCGCGTCCGGACACCGCCGGCCCGACGGGAGGCAGGTTCCGTGACTCATCCGCGAGCGCCGGCGGCCGTCTGGCGGTCGGTACGCGCGCTGCCCGATTTCAGGCGGCTGCTGGAACTGCGGCTGGCCAGCCAGTTCGCCGACGGACTCTTCCAGGCCGGCCTGGCCGGCGCCCTGCTGTTCAACCCCGAGCGGGCTTCGAGCCCGCTGGCCATCGCAGGCGCCTTCGCGGTGCTGTTCTTGCCGTACTCGTTGCTTGGTCCGTTCGCCGGCGCGCTGATGGACCGCTGGGACCGCCGGCTGGTGCTGGTGTCCGCCAACGTCGGCCGGCTGGTGTCGGTGGGCCTGGTGGGGATCTGTCTTGCGCTGGGGGTCCGCGACATGCTGGTGTTGGGCGGCGCGCTGATGGTCAACGGGTTGTCCCGGTTCGTCTCGTCGGGAATGTCGGCCGCGCTGCCGCATGTGGTGCCCGGCGAGCAGGTTGTCACGATGAACTCGCTCGCAGCGGCGATCGGCGCAGTCGCGGCGTTCCTCGGTGCCAACTTCATGCTGGTGCCGCGTGTGCTGGTCGGTTCCGGCAACAGCGGCGCCGCGGTGGCGATCTTGCTGGTCACCGTCCCACTACTGGTCGCGCTGCTACTTTCGCTGCGGTTCGACGACCACGTGCTGGGGCCCGACGACACCCGGAGCGCGATCCACGGCTCGGTGATCTACGCCGTCGTCACGGGTTGGCTGCACGGCGGGCGAACCGTGCTGGATCGGCCCACGGTCGCCGCGACACTGTCCGGGCTGGCCGCACATCGAATGGTGTTCGGCATCAACTCGCTGCTGATGTTGCTGTTGGTGCGCACCGGCAACGCCGGGCCGGTGTCCCCTCTGGGCAGCGCGCTGCTGTTCGTCGCCGCGGCCGGGGCCGGCTCCTTTCTGGCCAACCTGGTGACACCGGTGGTCGTCCGCCGATGGGGGCGCTACGCCGCGGCCAACGGCGCCCTGGCGGTTGCCGCCGCCGTCGAGATCGTCGGTGTCGGTTTGCAGCTGTGGGTACTGGTGATGGCGGGCTTCCTGCTCGGCGGGCTGGGTCAGGTGGTGAAGCTGTGCGCCGACACCGCGATGCAGCTCGATGTGGACGACGCCCTGCGCGGGCACGTATTCGCGGTGCAGGATTCGCTGTTCTGGGTGGCGTTCCTGGCCGCGATCACGGCGGCGGCCTGCGTGATTCCCGCTGACGGGCACTCCCCCGCGCTGGTGGTGGCCGGCAGTCTCGTCTATCTCTGCGGGCTTGGCGCACACTTCGTCATCGGGCGGGCGGCGAGTCGTTAAGGTACCCAGATGGCCGACCTTTCGCAGATTGTCGACGACCTGCGCGCCGAAAGCGCCGAGCTGGACGCTCTGGTCGCGGCGCTGCCCGCCGACCGCTGGAACACGCCGACGCCCGCCGCGGGGTGGACGATCGCCCACCAGATCGGGCACCTGCTGTGGACCGACCGCGGCGCGCTGGTGTCGGTCACCGACGAGGACGGCTTCGCCGACGTGGTCAAGTCCGCGCTCGACGACCCGATCGGCTTCGTCAACGCCGCGGCCGACGAGCTGGCCGCTGTTCCACCCACCGAGTTGCTCGCCGACTGGCGGGCCACCCGTTCGCGGTTACACGACGCGCTGCTGACCGTCGACGACGGGCGCAAGCTGCCGTGGTTCGGCCCGCCGATGAGCGGCCCGTCGATGGCCACCGCCCGGTTGATGGAGACCTGGGCGCACGGTCTCGACGTTGCCGACGCGCTCGGGGTGACCCGCCCCGCGACCGCCCGGCTGCGTTCCATCGCCCACATCGGCGTGCGTACCCGCGACTTCGCGTTCGTCATCCACGAGCTGGCGCCGCCGGGCGAGCCGTTCCGCGTGGAGTTGCGCGCACCCGACGGCAGCCTCTGGACGTGGGGACCTGCCGAGGCGGCGCAACGGGTCACCGGGTCGGCCGAGGACTTCTGTTGCCTGGTCACCCAGCGACGCCCACTGCGCGAGCTCGATGTCACCGCCTCCGGCGAGGACGCGGCGCGCTGGCTGCCGATCGCGCAGGCGTTCGCAGGGCCGCCCGGGACCGGCCGCTAGGCGGGCAAGGTTACCCTAACCTGATTTCCGGTAGGCTCTGCGCTCGTTATGGCTGAACCGTTGCTCGTCCTGCCGCGGGAGCTGACCGAACTCAGCGACGCGGTCCGGGCCGTTCCACCGCCGCCCACGCCGGTGCTGGCCGACCCCTATGCGCTGCGGCCGGTCGACCCCGATGACGACGCGGCGATGATCTCGCGGTGGATGAACATGGCGCACCTGGTGGAGGCCTGGGAGTCGGACTGGCCGGTTGAGCGGTGGCGGGATTACCTGCATGCCCAGTGCGCGGGCGACTATTCCCGCCCGTTCGTCGGCAGCATGAACGGCGAAGACAGCGGCTACGTCGAGGTGTACCGCGCCGCAAAGGATTCCATCGCCAGCCGCTACGACGCTGATCCCTATGACGTCGGTCTGCATGCCGCGATCGCCGAACTCTCGATCGTCAACAAGGGGCTCGGCCCGTTCCTGCTGCCGCGGATCGTCGCCAGCGTCTTCGACGTCGAACCCTGTTGCCGCCGAATCATGTTCGACCCTGATTACCGCAACGCCTCGGCGCGCCGGCTGTGTGAATATGCCGGCTGCACGTTCCTCGGCGAGCACGACATGAGCAACCGGCGGATGGCGTTGTACGCGTTGGCGCGCACGCCCGACGACGTACCGCGGGCCCGCTAGCCGTTCAGTTCACGGTAGCCGTCATAGTCGGGTTGCATTGCCGCAGCGACCAACTCCCACAGCACCTCGTCGGTGCCGCCACCGACGCGGGCCAGCTTCATGTCGCGCCACCACCGGCCCAGCGGCGTCTCGTCGACCAGGTAGCCGGACCCGCCGAAGATGTGCATGCATTCCGAGAGCACCTCTTCGCCCAGTCGCGCGGCGCTGACCTTCACGGCGGCCGCAGCCCGCAGATCGAGCTTGCCTTGCACGGCAATCCCGTTGAGCCCGTGGCGGAGTAGGTCGACGCGGGCCTGCAGGTCGGCGATGCGCAGCCGCAACGCCTGATGCTCGAACAGGGTCGCGCCGAACTGCCGCCGCTCGACCATCCTGGCGTGCGTGATGCCCAGCACCCGCTGGCAACCACCGGCGACCTGACCGGCGATCGACATCCGCTCGTGCGCCAACCCCCAGGAGATCGCCGCCAAACCCGTTCCGGGGCGTGCGATCAGCGCGTCGGCGGGCACCCAGGTGTCGATGTGTACCGCGGCGGTGTCCAGCGGCGCCGCGCCGACTTTGCGGTACGGCGTCTGGACGTCGCACTGCGCCGTCGGCACCGCGATCACCAGCACGTTGCCGTGTCGGCCGGCGTTGTCGTCATCGACACCGCGGGCGACCACCATGATGTGGTCTGCCACCGGCGAGAGCGACACGAATTTCTTGACGCCACGGACTTCGAATCCACCCCGGGCAGAGCGGACTTCGGTCTCGACGATCTGCAGGTCCGAACCGCCCGACTCCTCGGAGGCGCCGATGCACAGCACCACCTCGCCGCGGATGGCCTGCTCGCAGATGTCCTTGAGAAAGTCCGACCGGGCGAAACGGCGCAGGATCGCAATCGCCGAGTCGTGCAGACTGACGCCGACACCGATGCCGGCCGAGCCCAGCCGCCCCAGCGCGAACGCCAACGCGACCAACTTGGCGACATCGGGATGCGGGCCGCCCAGCCACTTCTGCGCGAACACCCCGCGTTCACCGAGATGCTCAATCAGCTGGCGTGGAAAGCGTTCGGTGACTTCGGCTTCGGCAGTCCACTTGATCACCTCGCCGGTGAACACCTCGTCGAGCAGCGCGCGGTACTCGTCGATGCTCAGCTCACCGGTCACGTCTTCACCTGGGCCACATTCCGTTTGACTTCGAGGCGCCGCAGCTTGCCCGACGAGGTGCGCGGCAGCGTCCCGGGCCGGACGAACACCACGTTGGCGGGCACGACGCCGCACTCCGACGCCACCTTGGCGACCAGTTCACGGCGGGCGCCGGCTTCGTCGGGGCCGCGGAACTCGGCGGTGATTACCAGACCCGGCCGGGTCGCGTCATCGTCGGTGCCGACGGCGACCACCGCGCCCTCCCGCACACCGCGGATTTCGGCGGCGACCCGCTCGATCTCGGCGGGAAAGATGTTGCGCCCGGCGACGGTGATGATCTCCTTGGCCCGCCCGCAGACCACCAGCCCGTCTCTGGTGAGATAGCCCAGGTCGCCGGTCGGGAACCAGGCGCCGGGCTTGAGCGGGGCATCGCCGAGGTAGCCGGACATCATCGAGGTGCCGCGGATCTCGATCTCGCCGACGGCACGGCCCGGCACCTCGGCGGAGTGGTCAGACTCGTGGTTGACGCGAATTTCCATGCCATCGATCGGCTCACCCAAGCATGCGTGTCGACGCGGTTCGGCTGCGCCGGAGTCGATTTCGTCATAGCGCAGCCCGCGACCCGGCCGCGGTGTGGTCACCGCGCAGGTCGATTCGGCCAGCCCGTAGGACGGAGCCAGCGCCCCGGCGTGAAAACCGAAGGGGCGCAACGCATCCGCGAACTGCCGCAGGCCGGCGCAGTCGACCGGCTCGCCCCCGTTGATGGCGAACCGCACCCGGCCGAGGTCGACGTCGGAGACCAGTCGGGCGTACTTGCCGATCATGGAATAGGCCATGTTCGGTGCGGCGGTCAGCGACATGCCGCTCTCGCTGAGCCAGCGCAGCCAGCGGAACGGCGACGCGGTGAACGCCGATGTCGGGGCCAGCCAGACCGGCGTCATTCCCAGCGCGCCGCTGAGCAGGAACGTCAGCCCCATGTCGTGATAGAGCGGCAGCCACGTGCAACCCCCGTCGACGGCTGGGTCGACGCCGATGCGGGCGAGCAGGCCGGTGACGTTGTTGTGCACCGCCTCCGCGGAAAGCTTTGCGGTGCGCGGGTTTCCGGTAGACCCCGCGGTGCCCTGCAGTATCGCCGGCGTTCCGGGCGCCGCCTCGACGGGCGTGAAGTTGGTCGACGGTTCGTGCGCGACGGCGGTCAGGTCGAGCACCGCCGGCCCGCCGGCATGCCCTGCCAGCAGGACCAATTCGTCGCCGTGGCTGAGCACCGTGCGCACGCCGATGCCGTCGAATCGGGCCAGCGTCGCCTGCGCCCACCGCCGCGGGTCGGCGCCGCGGACCGGGCCGGGCAGAATCGATACGCTGCGCCCGGCCAGCCAGGCGGCGTGGATGGCCGCGACGAGGTCGGCCGTCGGCTCACCGACCAACCCGACCGCGCCGACGTGCGCCTGATCGAGGATGCGGGCGGCAATGCCTTCGGCGCGGGCGTGGACCTGCGACCAGGGCTGACGGGTCCAGGTGTCGGCCTCCTTGTCGAAGACCACCAGGTCGTGAGCGGACGTGCGCATCGCCCTGGACAGGGCGGTGGCCAGCACGCTCACCGGCCGGCCGGGGCCTTTGCCCGGATGATGTTCTCCAGGTCGCCGACGGTGTCGCAGCCCAGCAACTCCCGCTCGTTGACCACCACGCCGAGCTTGTCCTCGATCGCGACCATGCCCACCGCGAACGCCACCGAGTCCAGGCCGACGTCGTCGACCAGCCGCGACTCTCGGCTCACCCGGCTGACGTCGATGTTGAGGTCGTCCCGCAGGATCTCGGTCAATGCCGCACTCACCGAATCCGGGCGCGACGAGTCGGAGGTCATGGGCCGAGACAGTACCGGGCGGGCGACGCCGACAGGGGCCTACGTTTTGGGCGCCAGCACACTGGCCGAGTCGGCCGCACCGTCGCCGTCGGTGTCGGTCAGTTTGACGTCCCACCGGCCGTCGCCGTCGGTGTCGACGTAGCCCGTCACGCCGTCGGCGCCGATGACCAGGGCGCGGTCGGCCAGACCGTTGCCGTCGCTGTCGAGCAGCCGAACGTCGTTGCCCGGCGGGCCGAAGCCGGTCGGCGGTGTGCCGGTGTGCTCGACGCCGTCGAGCCCGAACCAGCGCAGCTGCGACGCGGTTCGCGGTGGCCGCTCGGCGGCCACCGCCCAAGTCCCGGTGCCCTCGTCGGTGTAATACCGCGCGCCGGCGCCGTTGACGTCGAGCACGGCGTGATCGGCGATGCCGTCGCCGTCCAGGTCGGCCAGCGCGTCATCGGCCAGGCCGTCGTGGTCGAGATCCAGGGCGACCGCATCGAGGCGGCCGTCACCGTCGAGGTCGAGATCCGGTCCGTGGTCCCAGATTGTCGCTGCGCCGTCACCGGCGCTCAGGCAGTACTCCATACCCGATCCGACGCGGGCCGACGCCTACTGGTTCCCCCGGGCCGCCCACCAGGACTTCAGCTCGGCGATCGCCTCATCACGGGTGAGCGGTCCGCGGTCCAAGCGGAGCTCCTTGAGGTGCCGCCACGCCTCGCCCACCTGCGGGCCGGCCGGGATACCCAGCAGCTCCATGATCTCGTTGCCGTCGAGGTCCGGGCGGACCCGTTGCAAATCCTCGCGCGCGGCGAGCTCGGCGATCCGGTTTTCCAGGTCGTCGTAGTTGGCCTGCAGCCGGGCGGCCCGCCGCTTGTTGCGGGTGGTGCAATCGGCGCGCACCAGCTTGTGCAGCCGCGGCAACAGCGGCCCCGCATCGGTGACATACCGGCGCACCGCCGAGTCGGTCCACCTGCCGCCGCCGTACCCGTGGAACCGCAGATGCAGATACACCAGCTGAGCGACGTCGTCGACGAGTTGTTTGGAATACTTCAACGCGCGCAGGCGTTTTCGGGTCATCTTGGCACCGACCACCTCGTGGTGGTGGAAGCTGACCCCGCCGTCGGCTTCGAGCCGACGCGTCGCGGGCTTGCCGATGTCGTGCAGCAGCGCCGCCCAGCGCAACACCAAGTCGGGTCCGTCATCTTCCAGCGCGATGGCTTGGCGCAGCACGGTCAGCGAATGCTCGTAGACGTCCTTGTGCTGGTGGTGCTCGTCGATGGCCATCCGCATGGCGCCGACGTCGGGCAGCACCACGTCGCCCATCCCGGTCTGCACCATCAGGTCGATGCCGGCCACCGGGTCCACGCCCAGTAGCAGCTTGTCCAGTTCGGCGGCGACCCGCTCGACGGTGATCCGCTCCAGCTGTGGCGCCATGTCGATGATCGCCTCCAGCACCCGCGGCGCCACGTCGAAACCCAGCTGCGAGACGAAGCGGGCGGCCCGCAGCATCCGCAGCGGGTCGTCGCCGAATGACACCGACGGCGCCGCGGGGGTGTCGAGCATGCGTGCCCGCAGCGCTGCCAAACCATCCAGAGGGTCGACGAATTCGGCCGCGCCACAGGATGTTATGCGCACGGCCATCGCGTTCACGGTGAAATCGCGGCGCACCAGGTCGTCCTCGAGTGAGTCGCCGAATCGGACCTCCGGGTTGCGGGACACGCCGTCGTAGCGGTCGGCCCGAAACGTGGTGATCTCCAGGCGCTGGCCGTTTTTCTCGGCACCGACCGTGCCGAACTCGATGCCGGTGTCCCACACCGCGTCGGCCCAGGGCCGCAGCAACGTCTGCAGCCGCTCGGGGCGCGCATCGGTGGCGAAGTCCAGATCGCTGCTGAGCCGGCCCAGCACGGCGTCACGCACCGAACCGCCGACCAGATACAGCTCGTGGCCGGCCTGCGCGAACACCGCTCCGAGTTCGCCCAGGACGGCGGCGTGACTGTGCAAGGCAACCACGGCGGCGGCCAACAGCTCGGCATCCTGGGGCTCTTCGGGCACGGGACCACAGCGTAATCGCCCGATCCCCCAGCTCACTACCGGCGAGTGAGCCCAGGGCGTCTGAGCACGCCAGCTACTATCGCTTGGGTGTCCGACGGCGAAAATCCGCAACCACGTCGGCGTCGGGGCAGGCGCCGCGGTCGGCGCTCGGCAGGGTCGGGCGAAGCAAACCCCGGCAACGAGGCGACTGCCGCCGGCACGCCAGCCAAATCCGGCCAGCGCCGTGCGACACGCCGAGCTGCGGGACGGCTGCGGACCGTGCACGAGACCTCGGCCGGCGGATTGGTCATCGACAACATCGATGGCCCGCGGGAAGAACAGGTCGCGGCGCTCATCGGCCGGGTGGACCGGCGCGGCCGAATGCTGTGGTCACTGCCCAAGGGCCACATCGAACTCGGTGAGACCGCGGAGCAGACCGCGATCCGGGAAGTCGCCGAAGAGACCGGGATTCAAGGCAGCGTGCTGGCGGCGCTGGGCTGCATCGACTACTGGTTCGTCACCGAAGGACGGCGCGTGCACAAGACGGTTCATCATTACCTGATGCGCTTCTCAGGAGGTGAGCTGTGCGATGAGGACGTCGAGGTCGCCGAGGTGGCGTGGGTGCCGATCCCCGAGCTGCCGTTCCGGCTGGCCTACGCCGACGAGCGCAAGCTGGCCGAAGTGGCCGACGAGCTGATCGGCAAACTGCAGAGCGACGGCGAGGCCGCGCTGCCACCCCTGCCGCCCAGCACGCCGTGGCGCCGCCCGCAAACCCACTCACGCACCCGCATCCGCCGGGCCGACGAGCCCGTCCGGGGTCGGAAGAACGGTCCCGGGCCGTAGCCGCGACGACGATGCAGAGTAATTCGGGGTGGCGGCTCCGTCCGCGGGCGGGGACGGGCAGCGGAGCGACGGTGCCGGGCGGCCTGTTGCGTCTGCTGGCGGTGGTCGGCGTCCTGGCCGGTCTGAGCGTTGGCGTCGTGCCGACCGCCGCCGCCGGCGAGCCCGGCGCCAACCCGTTCGTCCTGGTGCGGATCGACCGGGTCACCCCGCAGCTGGTCACCACCACCAGCGAGCCGATGGTCACCGTCGCCGGAACGATCACCAACACCGGTGACCGGCCGGTCCGCGACCTGATGCTGCGCCTCGAACACGCGGCGGCGGTGCCGACCTCAACCGGCCTGCGAACCGAACTCGACGGTGACACCGACCAGTACCAGGCCGCGACGGACTTCGCGGCGATCTCCCCCGTGCTGCAGCGCGGCCAGAAGACGACGTTCACGCTCTCGGCCCCGATGCGCTCGGCGACGGCGCACTCGCTGGATATCACCGCGCCCGGCGTCTACCCCGTGCTGGTCAATGTCAATGGCACGCCGGACTACGGCGAGCCGGCACGTCTGGACAACGCGCGCTTCCTGCTGCCCGTGCTGGGTGTGCCGGTGGATCCGCTGGACAGCTCAACCCGCGCGTCCAGCGTCGGTGCCATGGACACTGTGGTCGCGCCCGACACCTCCAAACCCGTTTCGGTCACCATGCTGTGGCCGCTGGCGGACCGGCCGCGCTTGGCCCCCGGTGTCCCGGGTGGCACGGTTCCGGTCCGGTTGATCGACGACGAGCTGGCGACGTCGCTGGCCGGCGGCGGTCGGTTGGACGTGCTGCTGGCCGCAGCCGAGTTCGCCACCAGCCGCGACGTCGACCCCGACGGCACCGTAGGCCGCGCGGTGTGCCTGGCCGTCGACCCCGACCTGCTGGTCACCGTCAATGCGATGACCGCCGGCTACATCGTTTCGGGCGGCGTTCCCGGTGCACCCGACAGCCCCGCCCTGGATCCCGGCACCGCGACCCACCCCGGCGCCGGGCAAGCCGCGGCGACCAACTGGTTGAACCGGCTGCGGGCACTGGCGCACCGGATGTGTGTCGCGCCGCTGCCCTACGCGCTAGCCGACCTCGACGCCGTCCAGCGGGTCGGTGACCCCGGCCTCAGCGCGACCGCAACCAGCGGGGCCGCTGACATTGTCGACCGGATCCTGGGTGTCGTCGCGGTCCGCGGCGCCACCCTGATCCCGGACGGGTCCCTGACCCGCCGGGGTGTCGATCTGCTCAGCGCCATCGGCGAAACCGTCGTGATCGCCCCCGCCGACCCTGCCGCCGGCGACTCCGGTGCCGCGTTGCCGCCAAACCCGGACACTGCGCCGCGACGGCTGTCGCCGCAGGTGGTGCTCGCGCCGTTCGACCCGGCCGTTGGCGCCGCCTTCGCCGCCGCCGGGTCCGATCCGGTGGCGCCCAGCTACCTCAACTCCGCCTTGTCGATTCGGCTTCGGCACGACTCGGAGATTGCCCGTCGTCAGGACGCGGTGGGCTCGATGCTGTGGCGTGCACTGCAGCCCCAGGTCAGCCCGCGCAGCCAGGTCTTCTTGCCCCCGACCACGTGGAATTTACGACCCGACGATGCGGGCGCGATCCTGACCACGTTGGCCACGGCGATCCACTCCGGCCTGGCGGTGCCGCGACCGCTGCCCGCGCTGATCAGCGAGGCCTCCACCGTCCCGCCGGGCGACAGCCCGGCGCAACCCGGGTCCGACGCCATGGCGCGCGGCCGGTTCAGCGATGCCGTCGTCGCCACTATCTCCGCCGAGCTGCACCGGCTGGCCGGCCTGACCGCAGCCCTGACCACCGACCCCCGAAGCGGGTTGACCGGTGTCGCCTACACCGCGCCGTTGCGCGAAGACATGCTGCGTTCGGTCAGCCAGGCCGACCCGCCCGACGTCCGCAACGGGCTGGCTCAGCAGCGACTGGACGTGGTCGCCCACACGCTCGACGACTTGTTCGGGGCGGTCACCATCGTCGTCCCCACCGGTTCCTACACGCTGGCCACCGAACACAGCCCGCTGCCGCTGGCCCTGCACAACGGCCTGGCCGTCCCGATCCGGGTGCGACTGCATCTCGAAGTGCCGCCCGGGATGACCGTCACCGATCCCGGCGAGATCGAGCTGCCGCCGGGATACCTGCCGATGCGGGTGCCGATCGAGGTCAACTTCACCCAGCGCGTCGCGATCGACGCCGCGTTGCATACCCCCGGCGGCGTGCCGCTGGGTGAGCCGGTGCGGCTTTCGGTGCATTCCAACGCCTACGGCAAGGTGCTGTTCGCGATCACGATCAGCGCCGCCGCGGTGTTGGTGGCACTGGCCGGACGCCGGCTGTGGCACCGCTTCCGCGGTCAGCCGGACCGCGCCGACCTCGACGGTCCGCCGGACCGTCCGCAGGACCGTCCTGAACCCACCATGGACGAAGAGCGCGGCGCATGAGCCGGGTCGTGCCGGAGCCGGCGGCTCAGCGCCACCGGCGCAGTGCGGGACCGCCGACCGGTCCACTGCCGCCGACCGGTCTGGTGTCGTCGCAGGGCTCACAACCGCCCGCCCGCCCCGAACTGTCCGACGCGGCCGTGGTGTCCCGATCGTGGGGCATGGCGCTGGCGACCCTGGTCAGCCGCATCACCGGCTTCGCCCGAATCGTGCTGCTCGCCGCGATTCTCGGGGCCGCGCTATCGAGTGCATTCACCGTGGCCAACCAGTTGCCGAACCTGGTCGCCGCGCTGGTACTGGAAGCGACGTTCACCGCGATCTTCGTGCCGGTGCTGGCCCGCGCGGAGCGCGACGATGCCGACCGCGGTGCGGCCTTTGTGCGCCGCCTGGTGACGCTGGCCACCACGGTGCTGCTCGGCGCCACCCTACTGTCGGTGGCGGCCGCGCCGCTGCTGGTGCGGCTCATGCTGGGCCGCGACCCGCAGGTGAACGAGGCACTGACGGTCGGGTTCGCCTACCTACTGCTTCCCCAGGTGATCTTCTACGGCTTGTCGTCGGTGTTCATGGCGATCCTGAACACCCGCAACGTGTTCGGGCCGCCGGCCTGGGCGCCGGTGCTCAACAACGTCGTCGCCATCGTCACCCTCGGCGCCTACCTGGCGGCGCCGGGACAGCTGTCGGTCGACCCGGTGGAGATGGGCAACACCAAGCTGCTGATCCTCGGCGTCGGCACCACCCTGGGCGTTGTCGCGCAGACCGCCGTGCTGGTGGTGGCCATCCGGCGGCACCGCATCAGCCTCCGTCCGCTGTGGGGAATCGACGACCGGCTCAAACGCTTCGGCACGATGGCCGCCGCGATGGTCTGCTACGTGCTGATCAGCCAAATCGGCCTCGTCGTCACCAACCAGATCGCCAGTACCGCAGCCGCTTCCGGACCGGCCATCTACACCTACACCTGGCTGGTGCTGATGCTGCCCTACGGCATGATCGGCGTGACCGTGCTCACGGTGGTGATGCCGAGGCTGAGCCGCAACGCCGCCGCCGACGACACCGCAGCGGTGCTCGCCGACCTTTCGCTGGCCACCCGGCTGACAATGATCACGCTGATCCCCACGGTGGCGTTCATGACGGTCGGCGGGTCGGCGATGGGCAGCGCACTGTTCGCTTACGGCCGTTTCGGCGGCGTCGACGCCGGCCACTTGGGTCAGGCCATCGCGATGTCCGCGTTCACGCTGCTGCCCTACGCCGTGGTGCTGCTGCAGCTACGGGTGTTCTACGCCCGCGAGCAGCCGTGGATACCGATCGCGATCATCGTGGTGATCACGATCGTCAAGATCGCGGCGTCGCTGCTCGCGCCGCATCTGACCGACAACCCCGACCTGGTCGCGGGTTACCTCGGGTTGGCCAACGGCCTGGGTTTCGTGGCCGGCGCCGTCACCGGCTACGTCCTGCTGCGTAATGCTCTGCGGCCCAACGGGGGTCATCTGCTCGCAGTTGCCGAGGTGCGCACGATTCTGGTGACGGCCACCGCCTCGCTGCTGGCCGCACTGGTCGCCTACCTGGTCGATGTGCTGATGGGTTTGCAGCGGCTGACGACCTACGGCGGCGGTGCCGGTTCGTTGCTCCGACTGGTCGTGCTCGCGGTGGTCATGGTGCCGATCGTGGCCGTGGTCATGGTCCGCGCGCAGGTGCCCGAGGCGCAGGCGGCGCTGGCCAAGTTCCGCGGCTGGATCGGTGCCACGCCGGCCCGCGGCAAAGGCGCACCGCTGGCTTCTGGCAGTTCAGCCCCTGTCCCGGCGCCGAAAGTCGCTGGCCGCGATCAGCTGTTGCGCCCCGGCATCGTCACGTACCCTGAGCGCAGGATTGCGGGTGCACCGGCGGGGCGCCCCGTAGCGCGAGACCTCCGGGGTCGGCACCCGGGACAATCAACCAAGGAGGGGCCGGAAACCGGGGACGGGCCGGAAAGAGGAGCAGAGATGGATGACGGCTCATCGGACAGCGCCTCGGTGACAGCTGCTGCCGGACTCTCGTCAACTGCCGGATCGGTTGGCCCGGCAAACGACTTCCACCCCGACGTGCCGGCCGATCCGCACGTCGGCACCGTCAACGCGCCGGGGGGCGACGGTCCGGTGCCCGACGGTGCCGCGTCGGGGATGTCCTCGGGCGAACAGCACCTGGTTCCAGGCGCTGCCATAGCGCGGGGCCGCTATCGGTTGCTGGTGTTTCACGGAGGAGCGCCGCAGCTCCAGTTCTGGCAGGCGCTCGATACCGCGCTGAATCGACAGGTGGCGTTGACCTTTGTCGATCCCGAGGGCGAACTGCCCGACGAGCAGATCCGCGAAATCCTGGCCCACACCATGAACCTGAGCCGCATCGACAAGCTGGGGATCGCCCGCATCCTCGATGTCGTCCACACCGGCACCGGCGGGCTCGTCGTCAGCGAATGGGTCCGGGGCGGCTCGTTGCAGGAGGTCGCCGCCACCTTGCCGTCGGCCGCCGGTGCGTCGCGCGCGATGCAGACCCTGGCCGCGGCCGCCGAGGCTGCCCACCACGCCGGTCTCGCCCTGTCGATCGATCATCCCGCGCGGGTGCGGGTCAGCATCGAGGGCGACGTAGTGCTGGCCTTCCCCGCCACCCTGCCCGGCAGCAGCCCCGAGGACGACATCCGCGGGATCGGCGCCGCGTTGTACGCGCTGCTGGTCAACCGGTGGCCGCTGCCGGAGTCCGGCGAGCCCAGCGGGATGGCCCCCGCGCCGTCCGATTCGGCCGGCCACCCCCTCGAACCCAGTGCGATCGACGAAGACATCCCCTTCCAAATTTCTGCGGCGGCCGCTCACGCAATTCAGCTGGAGAGTGGAATTAGCAGCGCTGCAACGCTTTTGAACCTTCTTCAACAGGTTACCGTAGTCGCTGACCGCAACGATCTGCTCGCCCCGATCGATGAGCACCCGGCTCGGCCAGACCCCGCACAGGTCGATCAGGCGCATTCCACGGACCTCGTCGAGGACCGGGTTCGCATCCGGCGGCGCCGGGCGGTAACCATCGGGTTCGGTGCTGGGGCCGCGGTGATCGTGGTCGCACTGCTGGTCCTGGCGTCGGTGCTGAGCAAGATGTTCAGCGATGTCGGGAGCCTCGACAAGGATCAGCTCGGCCTGAGCGGGCCGTCGACCAGTTCGAGTCCCCGAGCGGCGGCGGGCGGCATGATCAAGCCGGTCGGGGTGACGGTGTTCTCTCCGGGCGGTGAAGCCGACAACCCCGGCGCCGCCGCACTCGCGATCGACGGCAGTCCGGGCACCGCCTGGGAGACGGACACCTATCACGATCCGGCTCCGTTCCCCGGTTTCAAGAGTGGCGTCGGCCTGCTGCTGCAGTTGCCGCAGCCGACGGTGATCGGGGCCGTCAACGTCGACCTGGCCAGTAGCGGGACCCAGATCCAGATCCGGTCGTCGGCCACAGCGACGCCGACCCGACTCGACGACACCACGGCACTGTCGCCCCCGACGCCAATGCACCCGGGGCACAACACGATTCCGGTCAGCGCTTCCTCGCCGACGCGGTATGTGCTGGTGTGGATTTCAACTCTCGGGACCGAAGACGGCGCCAGCCGTGCCAGCCTCTCCGAAGTCACCGTTCAAGCCAAGTCCTGACGGGCCCGATCGGGTGAAGTGCCGGGCATCGGTCGATTGGTTACTGTCCGGCGGTGGGCTCGACGAGGGTGCGACCGTGTACCGGACAGCGCAGCGACGCTGAACTGTTGGCGGCGCATGTCGCCGGAGACCGCTTCGCCTTCGCCGAACTCTTCCACCGCCACCATCGGCAACTGCACCGGGTGGCACGGCTGACCAGTTGCTGCACCGAGGACGCCGAGGACGCCCTGCAGGAGGCGATGGCATCGGCGCACCGCGCTGCCGGTTTGTTTCGCCAGGACGCCGCGGTGAGCAGCTGGCTGCACCGAATCGTCGTCAATGCCTGCCTGGATCGATTGCGGCACAACAAGACCCACCCGACCACCGTTCTCGACGACGTCTACCCGGTGCCGGACCGAACTGTCGAGGTCGACACCGCGATCGCGGTGCAGCGGGCGCTGATGCGGCTGCCCGTCGAACAGCGCGCCGCGGTGGTCGCCGTCGACATGCACGGCTACTCGATTGCCGACACGGCCCGGCTGCTGGGCGTGGCCGAGGGCACGGTGAAGAGTCGCTGCGCCCGGGCGCGGGCCCGCCTAGCCGCGATCCTCGGCTACCTGCAGAGCGAGACCGCACACCCGGCCCGCTAGCCGCACCGACTCCCGATGACGGACACTGGGGCGGATGGATGCAGTCGAGCCGGACGAGGACGGCGAGCCGCCGACCGCCGAGACCCTTGCCGAACTGCAGGCCGGACTGCTGGACGACGACACCGCTGCCCGGCTGCGCAGGCGGCTGCGCACCGACCCCGGTGCCCGCCGAACGATGGAGGCACTGAACCGCGTCCGCCTGGAGGTCGCCGCCCTGGGCGCCGACATGACGGCGGCGCCCCCGGTCGACCGCCGGCTTGTCGACGGCATCGCTTCCCCATTGCGCGCCGCGCATTCGGTACAGCGCGGGCGGCTACCGCACGCGGCGCGGACCGCCGTCGCGGTGGCCGGCCTGGCCGCGGTGGCCGTCGCGGCCTGGGTGGGTACCCGCGCGCTGCTCACCGCGCCCGCGCCGATATCCAGTCGGCCCACCACCATCGAACACATCACGGTGTCGCGTCCACCGTTGACGATTCCGCTTTCGGATCAGCAAATCCTGGCCCTGCTGGACCGCGAACCCGACCTCGGGCAGCTGGCCGATCCCCGGCGCATAGCCTCGTGCCTCGGTGGCCTCGGCTATCCGGCGGACACCCGTGTGCTCGGCGGGCGCCCGATCGACATCGCCGGACATCCGGCCGTGCTACTTGTCCTCGCCGGGACCGCGCCGGACACGATTGCGGCGCTCGCGGTGGCGCCGACCTGCAGTGCCGTCAACACCGGCCTGTCGGCTGACAGGATTGTCCACCGCCCGTAATGTTCGCGGGAACAGCACGGCCTACCCTGGCGTTCCAGTGCATACGTTGGCCCGTATCGGAGAGGTAGGAATGAGCTCCTCAACTATTCATGAGGTAATCGTCGTCGGCTCTGGGCCCGCGGGCTACACCGCGGCGCTCTACGCCGCTCGTGCGCAATTGGCTCCGGTGGTCTTCGAAGGGACCTCGTTCGGTGGGGCCCTGATGACGACGACCGAGGTGGAGAACTACCCCGGTTTCCGGGAGGGCATCCAGGGGCCCGAACTGATGGATCAGATGCGCGAGCAAGCCCTGCGCTTCGGTGCCGATCTGCGCATGGAGGACGTCGAGTCGGTGTCGTTGGGCGGCCCGGTCAAATCCGTCACGACGTCGGAAGGTGAGACGTTGCACGCGCGCGCGGTGATTCTCGCGATGGGCGCCGCGGCCCGCTATCTACACGTTCCCGGTGAGCAGGAACTGCTCGGGCGCGGCGTCAGCTCGTGTGCGACCTGCGACGGCTTCTTCTTCAAGGACCAGGACATCGCTGTGATCGGCGGGGGCGACTCGGCCATGGAGGAGGCGACATTCCTGACGAAGTTCGCTCGCAGCGTGACGCTGGTGCATCGTCGCGAGGAGTTCCGGGCCTCGAAGATCATGCTCGACCGGGCCCGCGCCAACGACAAGATCGCGTTCGTGACCAACGCCGCCGTCGTCTCCGTCGAAGGCGAGAACTCGGTGACCGGGCTGAAGCTTCGCGACACCGTGACCGGCAAGGCCTCGACGCTGCCGGTTACGGGGGTCTTCGTCGCGATCGGCCACGACCCGCGCTCGGGGTTGGTGCGCGGCCAGGTTGACCTTGACGATGCCGGTTACGTGCTGGTCCGAGGCCACACCACCTACACCTCCGCCGACGGTGTGTTTGCCGCCGGAGATTTGGTCGACCACACCTACCGGCAGGCGGTCACCGCGGCCGGCACCGGCTGCTCGGCCGCCATCGACGCCGAGCGCTGGCTGGGCGAGCATGCGGCGCCGGGCGAGCGGACCCACACCAAAGCCGCCGGACAACCGGCGTCAGCGACCCTCTGATTGGAGTACGTGCGATGACACAGACCGAATCCGCAGGAGCACCAGTGGATGTTTCCGACGCGTCGTTCAACACTGACGTGCTCGCCAGCAAAACTCCTGTGCTAGTTGACTTTTGGGCCGCCTGGTGTGGACCGTGCAAGATGGTCGCGCCGGTACTCGCCGAAATCGCCGCGGACGCCGGGGACCTGCTGACCGTCGCCAAACTCGACGTCGACGCCAACCCCGAGACCGCCCGCAACTTCGACGTGGTTTCGATCCCGACGCTGATCTTGTTCAAGGACGGCGAACCGGTCAAACGCATCGTCGGTGCCAAGGGCAAGGCCGCGCTGCTGCGTGAGCTGTCCGACGCGGTTCCGGGCCTGGCCTGACTCGCGGCGGATCGGCGCGGTCTGCCTGGCGTTTTACTTAAATCGCCGGGCGTCTGAGACAATACCGCCAAGCCTGTCAAAAAGCGGCAGGGCTGCTCACACGGCTCACCGGAGGCCTTGCCATGTCGAGACCGCACCGCGGCGACGGCGCTGCCCTGCGTCGTGGTGACCGTGGCGCCGCGGTCACCGAAATCCGCGCGGCGCTGATCGCGTTGGGTCACCTCGATGGCGCCGACGCCGAACCCAGCACCGGCTGCCAGGTTGCGGTCGATGTCTTCGACGACGAGCTTGACCACGCGGTTCGGGCCTTCCAGCAGCATCGTGGCCTGTTGGTCGACGGAATCGTCGGCGAAGCGACCGACCGCGCGCTGCGCGAGGCGTCCTACCGTCTGGGTGCCCGCACGCTGCACCACCAGTTCGGCGCGCCGATGTACGGGGACGACGTGGCGACGCTGCAGGCCCGATTGCAGGATCTCGGCTTCTACACCGGGCTGGTCGACGGGTACTTCGGCTTGCAAACCCACACGGGTCTGATGTCCTACCAGCGCGAGTACGGGCTGTACGCCGACGGCATCTGCGGCCCAGAAACGTTGCGCTCCTTGTACTTCCTGAGTTCGCGCGTCACCGGCGGCTCATTACACGCCATTCGCGAAGAAGAGCTGGTGCGCCGGTCCGGGCCGCGGCTGTCGGGCAAGCGGATCGTCATCGACCCGGGCCGCGGCGGCAACGACCACGGTCTGATCGCGCACGGACCGGCCGGTCCGATCAGCGAGGCAGATATCTTGTGGGACTTGGCAAGTCGGCTCGAAGGCCGGATGACCGCGATCGGCATGGAGACTTTCCTGTCGCGGCCCACCAACCGCAGCCCGTCCGATCACGAACGCGCCGCAACAGCCAACGCCGTCGGCGCCGACCTGATGATCAGCTTGCGCTGCGAAACCCAGGCCAGCCCATCGGCCGGCGGCGTCGCCTCGTTCCACTTCGGCAACTCCCATGGTTCGGTATCGACGATCGGCCGCAACCTCGCCGATTTTGTTCAGCGAGAAGTAGTGGCGCGCACCGGTTTACGAGACTGCCGCACCCACGGCCGGACCTGGGATCTGCTGCGGCTGACCCGAATGCCCACCGTTCAGGTCGACGTCGGCTACGTCACCAACCCGCACGATCGCGCAATGCTGACCACCCCGCAAACCCGCGACGCGATCGCCGAGGGAATTCTCGCCGCGGTCAAGCGGCTCTACCTGCTCGGCAAAAACGATCGCCCCACCGGCACGTTCACGTTCGCTGAACTCCTCGCCCACGAACTGGCGGTCGAGCAGGCCGGTCGCGTCAGCGGTTCCTAACCCTCGCCGAAGATCCGATCGGCGCCCCCGCCGCGACAGGCTGTTGCAGCGATGCGCTCTCCAGCAGCCGCTCCAGCGCGGCTTCGACCTCGGCCTTCCAGCCCAGGCCCTTGTCCAACTCGAGCCGCAGCCGGGGGAAGTACGGGTGTGGCGCCACCACAACGAATCCCGCGCTCTGGAGGAACTCGGCGTCGATCACGCATTGCTCGGGCGAACAGTCCCCCAGCGCTTCCAGCACCGGGAGCAGCTCGTGACCGGCATTCGGCAGGCCCGCCAATTCGGAGACGCCCGCGGTGCGTCCAAAGGCTTCCAGTGCCCGCACGCCGCGCCGCACCAACTCGTCGACAACGCGGGCGACGAGGCTGTAGGGCAGCTCGTCAGCGGCCGGCCCGGGCTCGACCCGCATCGAGGTCAGCAGCACCGCGTCGGCAGACACCGGCGCCGTCGGAAAGAGGTGGGCCCGCGGGACGGTTCGCGGCGGAGCGTAGAAGGCATAGCCGAGAAACGCCGACTCCCCTTCGGCACAATCGGCAGGGTCGGCCGTGGCGACCTGGCCGCACGATCCCCATTCCAGCATGACCATCGACAACCAGGCCTCTTTTTCGAATTCGGGGTCGGCGAGCTGGCCGTGCTGCCCGAGTGTCGCGGGATCGACTTCCCAAAAGACGCAGCGGCGTGCATGCTTGGGCAGCTGATCGAAGGCTTCCAGGCGCAGCGGTGTGATTCGAGCAGACACTAGACTCCTGGGCCTTCGTGCAGGGCGGTCACTGGCTGCCCGTCTTCCCCGCGAGTGAGTGGTCGCCCACCCCGCAGCCGAGCGTACCCCGCGGCCGGCCCCCGCAAAACCCGCGCGGCTTCGCCCTCGAGCGGCCCCGACGAGCCCGCTCGGGCGCCCGCGTCGTCCCACATCGGCCTGACAGCGACTGCTGAATGAAATCGCTTGGCGTACAGGCAGATTCGACGGTCATCAGCATTTTGGCATGCCCCGATCGGCCGGAATGTCACAGTGACGTAACGCCTCGGTATGACCGGTCAGCTCTTGGACGAGTTCATCAACTCGACAATGCGCTGCAAATCGTCCACCGAGCCGAACTCGACCACGATTTTGCCCTTGCGCTTACCCAGACTGACCGTGACACGCGTGTCGAAGGCGCCCGACAGCTGCTCGGCGATATCTTGCAGCCCGGGCATCTGGATCGGCTTGCGCTTCGGCGCCGACGGCTTGCTCGGCTCGCTGCGATTGGCGATCGTGACCGCCTCTTCGGTCCCCCGCACCGACAACCCCTCGGCGACGATCCGCGCGGCCAGCGCTTCCTGTGCCTCCGCGCCGGCTTCGAGCGCCAACAGGGCGCGGGCATGGCCGGCCGACAGTACCCCCGCGGCCACTCGGCGCTGGACGGCGATCGGTAACCGCAGCAGGCGGATCATGTTGGAGATCACTGGACGAGAGCGACCGATCCTGGCGGCCAATTCGTCATGGGTGACCCCGAACTCGTCGAGCAACTGCTGGTATGCCGCCGCCTCTTCCAACGGATTCAGCTGTGCGCGGTGGATGTTCTCCAAGAGGGCGTCGCGCAGCAGGTTGTCTTCAGCGGTCTCCCGCACGATCGCGGGAATGGCCGTCAAGCCCGCAGTTTGGGCCGCGCGCCAGCGCCGCTCCCCCATGACGAGTTGGTAGCGCACGCCCGATGTCGTACCGAGGTCTCGGACCACGATCGGTTGCATCAGCCCGAATTCGCGGATCGAATGTACGAGCTCGGAGAGCGCTTCCTCGTCGAAGACTTGGCGCGGCTGCCGCGGGTTGGGCTCGATGTCGGTCGGGGCAATTTCGCGGTAGACCGCACCGATGTCCGGTCCGGGCGGCCCCGGCGCAGCACCCATCAGAACGTCGGCCGCTGCCGCGCCGATCCGCGGGCTTCCGAAGCGCGTCGGTTCGGCGTCCCCCTCTGCCGGCGCGGTCGGGATCAGCGAGGCGAGGCCTCGCCCGAGGCCACCCTTCTTCCGTGTCGATTGGCTCATAGTTGGTCTCCTTGATCGGCTGCCGTCAGGCCGCGCTCGGCGATCTCGCGGCTGGCGTCGAGGTAGCTCATCGCGCCGCGTGAACCGGGGTCGTAATCGATAATCGTCATGCTGTAGCCCGGCGCTTCAGAGATTTTGACGCTGCGCGGAATCACCGTCTTCAAGACCTTGGGGCCGAAGAAACGACGGACTTCGTCGGCCACTTGGTCGGCTAGTTTAGTCCGCCCGTCGTACATGGTGAGGACGACGGTGCTGACCTCCAGCGCGGGATTCAGATGGGCTTTGACCAAGTTGATGTTGTTCATCAACTGCGACACCCCCTCCAGCGCGTAGTACTCGCACTGGATCGGAATCAGCACCTCCGGCGCGGCTACCAATGCATTGATGGTGAGCAGGCCGAGCGACGGGGGGCAGTCGATGAACACGTAGTCGAACGAGGCCGCGGCATCAAGCCGGTCGAGTTCGGCAAGTGCCCGGCGCAGCCGGTTCTCCCGGGCCACCATGCTGACCAATTCGATCTCGGCGCCTGCCAGGTCGATAGTGGACGGCACGCAGAAAAGTCGATCGCTGTGCGGGCTCTGCCGCATCGCATCCTCGAGGCGCATCTCGCCGAGAAGGACTTCGTATGACGAAGGAGTTCCAGCGTGTCGATCGGCGATTCCCAGCGCGGTACTCGCGTTCCCTTGGGGATCGAGATCGATCACGAGCGTCCGCAGTCCCTGCACGGCGAGTGCCGCCGCGAGGTTCACGGCGGTCGTCGTCTTACCGACGCCACCCTTCTGATTTGCGATCGTGATGAGGCGGCGGTGCGGCGGGCGACTCAGCGGTTCGCAGGACTTGGACAGCACGTGCATCGCCCGTTCCGCCGCGGCACCGATCGGGGTGTCGAACTCCGATGTTTCACGTGAAACAACGCCGGCACCCGCGCCGAGGGGGTCGTGTGGCGTACTCATGGGGTCTCCCTGCTCGATCGTCGGCGCGACGGATTTCGGACCGATTCCGGCTTTTGCCGCCGCGCTACCACCACCGTTGTCGGGGGGGATAGAACGCCTACGCCACATTCCACCACCCTGGCATCGACGGCGCCTAGCGCGGTCAACACACGCCGGGACTCGCGCATCTCCTCGGGTGCGCGCTCCCCTTTGATCGCCAATAACCGCCCGCCGTCACGTAGCAACGGCAGGCCCCATCGGGCGAGCTTGTCCAGCGATGCCACCGCCCGCGAGACGACCGCGTCCGCTTCGCCCGCGACCTTCACAACGTCAGAGTCCTCGGCTCGGCCGCGGACCACCTCGACATCGAGACCGAGCTGGTCGATCACCCCACGGAGGAATTCTGTGCGCCGCAAGAGGGATTCGACCAACACAATGCGCAGGCCTGGCTTCGCGATGGCTATCGGGAGCCCGGGCAGTCCGGCCCCGCTGCCGATGTCGACAATCCGTTCACCCGGCTCGACCAGCTCCGCCACGGCAGCGCAGTTCAGTAGATGGCGCTCCCAGATCCGGTCCACTTCACGTGGACCCAGCAATCCCCACTCCACGCCGGCGGTCGAAAGCAGGTGGGCGTACCGCTCAGCGATGTGCAGCCGCTCGCCGAACATCGACGACGCCGCCTCGGGCAAGGGCAGCGGGCTCACCGCGCGGTCGCGGGAATCGACATGTTTCACGTGAAACATTCCTCCCGTCCGGAGTCGCTGCCGGCGCGTACTAGAACTACATCGATGTAACTATCCGCCAAGGTCTCAGTCGGCCAGCACGACGACGCGGCGCGACGGCTCGGCGCCCTCGCTTTCGCTGTGAACCCCGCTGACTGCAGCGACGGCGTCGTGAACTATCTTCCGCTCAAACGGCGTCATGGGAGACAGTTCTTCGCGTTCACCACTTTCGAGGACCCGCCTTGCGACTTTGTCCCCCAGCGCGGCGAGCTCCTCGCGGCGGCGGCGGCGCCAACTCGCGATGTCGAGCATCAACCGGCTACGCACGCCGGTCTTCTGGTGCACGGCCAACCGGGTCAACTCCTGCAAGGCATCGAGGACCTCGCCCTTGCGGCCGACCAGCTTGTTCAGGTCTTCGCTTCCGCCGATGCTGACGACCGCTCGGCTGCCCTCGACGTCCAAGTCGATGTCGCCGTCGAAGTCGAGGACGTCCAGCAGCTCCTCCAAATAGTCGCCGGCGATCTCGCCCTCGGCAACCAGACGCTCTTCCTGGTCCCCTTCGCCGTCGTTCTCGTCCGCAGCGGTCCCGTCGGCGGCAGCGTCCGATTCGTCCAGCGTCGGCGCGTCCTGTCCGATGATGACTTCTTCAACCTCTGTCGTGTCTGTTTTTGTGGTGTCTGTTTCCGTCATATCTGGCCTACTTCCCTTCCCGTGCCCGGGCGTCGCCCGGTGACGTCTGGTGACGTCTGGTGTCCGGTGTGTGTGTCAGCGTCCGCGCTTCTTGGGCTTAGCGCCCGGCCGCGGCGTGCGGGCCACGGCACCGCTCTCCGGCCTCGGTGCCTCATCCTCCGAGCCGTCGCCGTTATCGTTCGCCATCGCCTTGCCCGCTGTCCGTTTGGGTTTGGCGCCCGGCGCGGGTGCATTTGCCGACCGTCGCTCGATCGCCTCGCGCTTCTTTTCCTCTTCCTCGCGCTCGATCATCCCGAACACGACGTGCTGCTGCCCGAAGGTCCAGATGTTGTTCGCGAACCAGTAGAAGATGATCGCCAAGGGCAGGAACGGTCCACCGACCACCACCCGAGCGGAAAGACGTAGAGCGCCAACTTGTTCATCATCGCGGTCTGCGGATTGGCCGCCGCCTCCACGCTCTGGCGGGCCACCGACGCCCTGCTGTTGAAGTAGGTGGCGATGCCCGCCAAGATCATTACCGGCACCCCGACCGCGACGACGGCCGGCCGGCTGAACTCGAAGCCTTGGAACGCCGCCAGGCTCGCACCGCGCTGCGTCATGCTGGCCCCGAGCGGCGCGCCGAACAGGTTCGCATCCAGGAAGTGGCCGACGTCCTGCGCGCTGAAGACGTAATTGCCCAGCGAACGGTTTCGTTCCGGCGACAAACCCAGCTGGCCGATCCCGCTCGAGGTCCGGTTGAAGCAGCGCAACACGTGATAGAGCCCCAGGAAGACTGGCACCTGAACCAACATCGGCAGACAGCCGAGTATCGGGTTGAAACCGTGTTCCTTCTGAAGCTTCTGCATCTCCAGGGCCATGCGCTGACGGTCCTTGCCGTACTTCTTCTGCAGCGCCTTGATCTGTGGCTGCAACTCCTGCATCTGGCGCGTGGTCCGGATCTGGCGCACGAAGGGGTTGTACAAGATCGCACGCAGGGTGAAAACCAGGAACATCACCGCTAGCGTCCAGGTGAGGAAATTCTTCGGACCCAGGCCGGGCACCGCAGAGAAGGCTTTGTACCAGAGCCACATGATCGCCGAGACCGGGTAATAGAAGTAGTCCAGGCTGAACGGGTCAAAAGACAACAGAATCACTCTTCTCTAACGTCGGTGGGGTGTCCGAGTCTTGGACCGCGGCTGCGTGGCGCTCTGGCACTGGGTCCCATCCTCCCTGATGCCACGGACCGCACTTCACCAGCCGGACACCGGCCAACCAACTCCCCCGCACCAGCCCGAACTCGGTCAGGGCGTCGACTGCGTATTGACTGCAGGTCGGCGTGAACCGGCACGTCGGCAACCGCAGCGGCGAAACCATGTGGCGGTAGAGCTGGATAGCGAAGATCAGCCCGCGCGCGAGCGCGAATTCGGCGGCCCGTAGTCGTGACATCAGCGCTCTCCCCGCTTGGACTCGATGCGCCGCAGGCCCGCCCGCAGTTCCTCGCCCAAGCGGGCGGACGCGACATCGCGACTGCTCGGCAGCGCACGGATCACCACATGCTCGGAGTGCGTCAGATCAGCGAACACCTCCCGGGCAACGTGGCGCAGACGCCGCGAGAGCCCGTGCCGCTGCACGGCAGTACCGACCGATCGCGAGACGATCAGCCCGAGTTTAGGATCGCCAGTTGCACGCCGCATATAGATGACCAAGTCCGGTTGGACGGATTTCTTTCCGCGCTTGACCGTCGCATCGAAATCAGACGACCGCGTCATACGGTTCCGCGCGGAGAGCACCGCCGCTACACCGGGGTCACATCAAGCAGTCAGCGACCGACGGCCCTTGCTGCGCCGGCTCGAGACGATCGCCCGACCGGCGCGGGTCCGCATGCGCAGCCGAAAACCGTGCACACGGGCACGGCGCCGGTTGTTCGGCTGGAATGTCCGCTTGCCCTTTGCCACGACTCTCTCCTTGCTGCATCTGGCATCGTGCCCGACGCGGTCCCCCGTGCCGGCGGGTCACACGTCTACCCACGACGCCTCAATAGGCTCTACGTCTTACTGGTAACCGGCGCGCTGGCAGGCTGATCGCCCGAATCGCAGCCGTGTCGCCTACTTTCGGGGCGACTGTATGAGGGTACTGACGTGCGTTCGCCCGGTCAAACCACCCCGACCGAGGAGCGTTCCCCGGCTGACCTTTAACTGCCGTCACACCTGCCACCGACCAGGGAGCAATCTTGTGCCGCCCGTTCCAAATGTTGCAGAACGGTTGGCCGCGGGCGCGGAAAACTGTTAGCTTCGGTCGGTGCTGTTTCACATGGAAACGGCGCTGGACAACGAAGCAAGGATGGCAGATCGGCCTCCTAGCCAGCCCGATTATGCTGGCCGCCTCGAGCGCCGGTCACGCGAGCTGTCAGGGGTCAGTTGCGGCTTGCCGTCCGCTGACCTGTCCACACCTGTGGATAACAGTGTGGACAGTTTGTTGTCGGAACTATCGGTGGAACGTTTACAGCATTTCAGGGGGACCCGTCGTTGACCGAGGATCCCGGATCCAGTTTCGCGACGGTCTGGAGCGCGGTCGTCTCCGAACTCAACGGCGAACTTCACGCAGACGACACCGTCCTCAACGGCACAGCCTATGTATCGCCGCTGACACCACAGCAACGAGCATGGCTCAACCTGGTGCAACCGCTCACGATCGTCGAAGGTTTCGCTCTTCTTTCCGTACCCAGCAGCTTCGTCCAGAACGAAATCGAACGGCACCTGCGCACCCAGATCACCGATGCGCTCAGCCGCCGACTCGGCCAGCAGATCGAACTCGGTGTGCGCATCTCACCGCTGACTTCCGATGAATCCGACGATCGGGCCAAATCTCCCCTCGACGACATCGACGACATCGACGAGGTCGACGAAGACGGCGAAGCCCTTGCCAGCGCACACCAGAGTTGGCCGTCGTATTTCACCGAGCGGCCGCACAGCCAGGCCGCCGACGCTGCCGCCGGCCTGAGCCTCAACCGGCGCTACACCTTCGACACCTTCGTCATCGGGGCGTCGAACCGGTTCGCTCACGCCGCCGCACTCGCCATCGCCGAAGCGCCGGCCCGCGCATATAACCCCCTGTTCATCTGGGGTGAGTCCGGCCTGGGCAAGACGCACCTGCTGCACGCCGCCGGCAACTACGCCCAGCGCCTGTTCCCGGGCATGCGCGTCAAATACGTTTCGACCGAGGAATTCACCAACGACTTCATCAACTCGTTGCGCGACGACCGCAAGGTCGCTTTCAAACGCAGCTACCGCGACGTCGACGTCTTGCTCGTCGACGACATTCAGTTCATCGAGGGCAAGGAAGGTATCCAGGAAGAGTTCTTCCACACCTTCAACACACTGCACAACGCCAACAAACAGATCGTGATTTCTTCCGATCGGCCGCCGAAACAGCTTGCGACACTTGAGGATCGGTTACGAACCAGGTTCGAGTGGGGCCTGATCACCGACGTCCAGCCACCGGAATTGGAAACCCGCATCGCAATTTTGCGCAAGAAGGCGCAGGTTGAGCGCCTCAACGTGCCCGACGATGTGCTCGAGCTGATCGCCAGCAGCATCGAACGCAACATCCGTGAACTCGAAGGCGCGCTGATCCGGGTCACCGCGTTCGCCTCCTTGAACAAGGCACCGATCGACAAAGCCCTCGCCGAGATCGTGTTGCGCGACCTGATTGCCGACGCCAGCACGATGCAAATCAGTGCCGCGACCATCATGGCCGCCACCGCGGAATACTTCGACACCACGGTGGAGGAGCTACGTGGGCCCGGAAAGACCCGTGCACTGGCTCAATCGCGACAGATCGCCATGTATCTGTGCCGCGAACTGACCGACCTGTCCCTGCCCAAGATCGGGCAGGCGTTCGGCCGCGACCACACCACGGTGATGTACGCGCAAAAGAAGATCCTGTCCGAGATGGCCGAACGTCGTGAGGTGTTCGATCACGTCAAGGAGCTCACCACTCGGATTCGGCAGCGCTCGAAGCGTTGAGCGGTACCGGCCACCGGAGCATCGAGTGGCCAAATACCCCACGGCTTTTGGGCTCAGCAGCGGTACCGAGGCGTTTCGTCACACGCAATGTCAAAAAACTTTGGACTCGCGAGCACCATCCGTCACAGCATGAGCCTGTGCATACTCCTGTGCGTAGTCGGCTTCCACATGGCCTTCCAACACCGGGTCCGTCCACAACCCTGACTGCTCCCCAACTGCTGCACACAAACCGCACAACCCCTGCCCGTGTCATACACAACCCAACGCAGGCTCCAAGCAGCACCGACACCACCCTGTCCACAGTCTGCACAGGCCTTATTACTGTTATTGATGTATCTACAGAATTTGTTCTTCAGAAAAAGCTGTTGGGGATGAGCCGCTCCACACCCTGAATCACGGTGTCCAACGCCCTGAGTGTCACTGATTCCGATTAGCTTTCAAGATGGCCTCTGACGCTCTACGGTTGTGGTTCGGCTGCCCGTTCGGTAGTCGAAATGAAGTACGGGCACGGGCATCCGTCGGCGAGGTTCACAAGAAGTGGCGCCGCCAAAGCTGGCCGCGCTGTTCGAGGTGATTGAAGGGACGCAATGGACGTGGCGACGACCGCCGTCGGCCTGACCGACTTGAAGTTCCGCTTGGTGCGCGACGACTTCGCAGACGCCGTCGCCTGGGTGGCGCGCACCCTGCCGTCTCGGCCAACGGTGCCGGTGTTGGCCGGCGTGCTGCTGACTGGCTCCGACGCCGGCTTGACCATCTCCGGGTTTGACTACGAGGTGTCCGCAGAAGTTTGTCTTGCAGCCGAAATCGCCTCGCCTGGAACAGCTTTGGTATCTGGAAGGCTGCTTTCTGACATCACCCGGGCGCTGCCGAACAAGCCGGTTGACGTGCAGGTGGAGGGCACCAGGGTCTCGCTGGTCTGCGGAAGTGCAAAATTCTCCTTGCCGACGATGGCTGTCGAGGATTACCCGACTTTGCCGACGTTGCCCGAGGAGACTGGTACGCTGCCGGCCGACCTTTTCGCCGAGGCGATCGGCCAGGTCGCCATCGCTGCCGGCCGCGACGACACCCTGCCCATGCTGACTGGGATCAGGGTCGAAATCTCAGGTCATGCCGTGGTTTTGGCCGCTACCGACCGATTCCGGCTGGCTGTTCGCGAGCTCACCTGGGCGGCTGCAGTGCCCGATGTCGAGGCCGCGGTGTTGGTGCCGGCCAAGACATTGTCGGAGGCGGCCAAGAACGGGACTGACGGCGCCGAAGTGCATCTGTCGCTGGGCGCCGGCGCCTCGGTCGGCAAAGACGGACTTCTCGGTATCAGCGGAAACGGCAAGCGCAGCACTACCCGACTGCTGGATGCGGAGTTCCCGAAGTTTCGTCAGCTGCTGCCCAGCGAACACACCGCTGTCGCGACTGTCGGAGTCGCCGAACTGTCCGAGGCAATCAAGCGCGTGGCGCTGGTGGCCGATCGCGGCGCCCAGGTCCGAATGGAATTCTCGCAGGACACGCTTCGGCTGTCGGCCGGAGGCGACGACGTCGGTCGTGCCGAGGAAGACGTGTCGGTGCACTTCGCCGGTGAACCCCTCACGATCGCGTTCAACCCGACGTATCTCACCGACGGCCTCAGCTCATTGCATTCCGACCGGGTGTCGTTCGGCTTCACCACGCCGAGCCGTCCCGCGGTGTTGCGGCCGGCCGGCGACGACGCACCACCCACCGACAGCGGACCCTTCCCGGCTCTTCAGACGGATTACGTCTACTTGCTGATGCCGGTTCGCCTACCGGGCTAGTCGCTAGGTGTACGTCCGCCATCTCGGCTTACGTGACTTTCGGTCTTGGGCGAACGTCGAACTCGAACTGACACCCGGGCGGACGGTATTCGTCGGCCCCAACGGTTTCGGTAAAACGAATCTTGTTGAGGCGCTGTGGTATTCATCGACACTGGGATCGCATCGGGTCGCCACCGACGCACCGTTGGTCCGAGTCGGCGCGCCGCGGGCGGTGGTGTCGACCATCGTGGTCAACGAGGGCCGCGAATGTGCCGTTGACCTGGAGATCACCGCAGGCCGGGCCAACAAGGCAAGGTTGAACCGCTCGCCGGTGCGCAGTCCGCGTGAAGTCGTCGGCGTGTTGCGAGCGGTGTTGTTCGCACCCGAGGATCTGGCGTTGGTCCGCGGCGATCCCGGTGACCGCCGCCGTTACCTCGATGATCTGGCCGCAGTGCGCCGGCCACGGGTGGCCGGCATCCGGGCCGACTACGACAAGGTGCTGCGGCAGCGCACGGCGTTGCTGAAGTCCGCGTCCGGCACGCGCTTGCGCGCCGACCGCGGCGCGCTGGACACCCTCGACGTCTGGGACGGCTATCTGGCAACTCACGGCGCCGAATTGATGGCGGCCCGAATCACATTGGTCAACGATCTGGCGCCGATGGTGCAAAAGAGTTATCAGCTGTTGGCGCCGGCGTCGCGACCGGCCTCGATCGTCTACCACGCCAGCATCGACATCGAGCCGCAGCGGCCCGATGTCGCCACCCTGCAGGCAGCGCTGTTGGAAAAGATGGCCACACGCCGCGCCGCGGAGCTTGAGCGCGGCGTGTGTCTGGTGGGCCCGCATCGTGACGACCTCGAGTTGCGACTCGGCGAGCAGCCCGCGAAAGGCTTTGCCAGTCATGGGGAATCCTGGTCGATGGCACTTGCGCTGCGCCTGGCTGCCTACGAATTGCTGCGTGCGGAGGGCAGCGAACCGGTGCTGTTGCTCGACGACGTATTTGCAGAGCTTGACGTGGCCCGCCGCGAAGCACTGGCCGCCGCGGCCGCATCCGCGGAGCAGGTGCTGGTCACTGCGGCGGTGGTGGACGACATTCCGCGGGATTGGCTGGCCGGCCGCGTCGACATCACGCTGAACGACCACGAAACTGGGCCGGCTTCGGCGATCGTCGTCGCCGAGAAGGAGGATGGCAATGGAACTTGACCGTGACACCCCGGAACCCAACGCCACACCGCTGGAGAATCCGAGCCACGTC
>NZ_JBYCLD010000017.1:0-3916 GCF_057473725.1 Mycobacterium sp. TH-M11
ACTCCGCTGTACGGCTTGACCTTCGGGCTCTCGGTGCTGTGCATCGCGATCGGCGCGGTGCTGTTCGTCAAGAAGTTCATCCCCGAAGAGATCACCATCCAGGACCGTCACGACGGCAGCTCCCCCGAGATCGACCGTAAGACCGTGGCGGCCCAGCTGACCGACGCGTTCGAGGGCTCGACCATCGGTCGGCGCAAGCTGCTGGGTGCGTCGCTGGGCGTCGGATTCGGCGCATTCGGCCTGGGCACCTTGGTGGCCGGCGCCGGTGGCCTGATCAAGAACCCCTGGAAGCCGGTCGTCGACACCGCCGAAGGCAAGAAGGCCGCGCTGTGGACTTCCGGGTGGACCCCGCGCTACCCCGGCGAGACCATCTACTTGGCCCGCGCGACCGGTCAGAGCACCAACTCGCCGTTCGTCAAGATGCGGCCCGAGGACCTGGACGCCGGCGGCATGGAAACGGTGTTCCCGTGGCGCGAGTCCGACGGTGACGGCACCACCGAAGAATCGAACGAGAAGCTCACCGAGATCATGATGGGCGTTCGTAACCCGGTGATGCTGATCCGTATCCGGCCCGACGACATGCCCAAGGTGGTCAAGCGCCAAGGCCAGGAGAGCTTCAACTACGGCGACTTCTTCGCCTACACCAAGATCTGCTCGCACCTGGGTTGCCCGTCTTCCCTGTTCGAGCAGCAGACCTATCGGATCCTGTGCCCGTGCCACCAGTCGCAGTTCGACGCGCTGCACTTCGCCAAGCCGGTCTTCGGCCCGGCGGCTCGCGCACTGGCACAGCTGCCGATCACTATTGACGCCAATGGGCATCTGGTCGCCAACGGCGACTTCGTGGAACCTGTCGGACCGGCCTTCTGGGAGCGCACCTCATGAGCCCTGCAATCGGCGATCTGCTCGCACGCCAAGCAGACGACATCGATACCCGGTACCACCCGGCGGCCGCGCTGCGCCGGCAGTTCAACAAGGTCTTCCCGACGCACTGGTCGTTCCTGCTCGGTGAGATCGCGTTGTACAGCTTCATCATCTTGCTGCTGTCCGGCGTCTACCTGACGCTGTTCTTCGACCCGTCGATGGCCGAGGTCATCTACCACGGCGTCTACCAGCCGCTCAACGGCGTGCAGATGTCGCGGGCCTACGAATCGGCGCTGGATATCTCCTTCGAGGTCCGCGGCGGCCTGTTCGTCCGCCAGCTGCACCACTGGGCCGCGCTGATGTTCGCGGCGTCGATCATGGTGCACCTGGCACGCATCTTCTTCACCGGCGCGTTCCGTCGGCCGCGTGAGGCTAACTGGGTGATCGGGTCGCTGCTGCTGATCCTGGCCATGTTCGAGGGCTACTTCGGTTACTCGCTGCCCGACGACCTGCTGTCCGGTATCGGTCTGCGCGCCGCGCTGTCCTCGATCACGCTGGGTATGCCGGTGATCGGCACCTGGCTGCACTGGGCGCTGTTCGGCGGTGACTTCCCGGGCACCATCTTGATCCCCCGGCTCTACGCGCTGCACATCCTGCTGATCCCGGGCATCATCCTGGCCCTGATCGGCGTGCACATGGCGCTGGTGTGGTTCCAGAAGCACACTCAGTTCCCCGGACCGGGCCGCACCGAGACCAACGTCGTCGGCGTGCGGGTGCTGCCGGTCTTCGCGATCAAGTCGGGCGCGTTCTTCGCGATGATCACCGGCATCCTGGGCCTGATGGGCGGGTTGCTGCAGATCAACGCGATCTGGAACCTGGGGCCCTACCGCCCGTCGCAGGTGTCGGCAGGTAGCCAGCCGGACTTCTACATGATGTGGACCGAGGGGCTGGCCCGTCTCTGGCCGGCGTGGGAGTTCTACCCCTTCGGTCACACCATTCCCGGTCCGGTCGGTGTCGCACTGATCATGGGCGGCGTCTTCGGCTTGCTGATGGTCTACCCGTTCCTAGAGAAGAAGTTCACCGGCGACTACGCGCACCACAACCTGCTGCAGCGTCCCCGGGACGCTCCGGTCCGTACCGCGATCGGTGCCATGGCGATCAGCTTCTACATGGTGCTGACCCTGGCTGCGATGAACGACATCATCGCGTGGAAGTTCCACATCTCGCTGAATGCGACGACCTGGATCGGCCGTATCGGGATGGTGGTTCTGCCGCCGTTTATCTTCTTCATCACCTACCGGTGGTGCATCGGTCTGCAACGCAGTGACCGCGACGTGCTCGAGCACGGTATCGAGACCGGCATCATCAAGCGGCTGCCGCACGGTGCCTACATCGAGCTGCACCAGCCGCTGGGCCCGGTCGATGACCACGGCCACCCGATTCCGCTGGAGTACGCCGGTGCGCCGCTGCCCAAGAAGATGAACAAGCTCGGCTCGGCTGGCGCTCCCGGTAGTGGCAGCTTCCTGACGGCCGACCCGGTCGACGAGAACGCCGCGCTCAACGAGGCCGCACACGCCAGCGAGCGACGTGCGATGACGGCGCTGGCCGAGCACCAAGGCGGTAACACCAACGGTCACCACTAGGCCTTCTGGGTCCGAACAATCGGGCAGCCTGCGCAGTCTCCTGCGCGGGCTGCCCGTTTTGGTTGGTGCGGCACCGGAATTCGATCCGGCGCAGGCACCGGCCGATCCGGTCGCACTGTTCGTCCAATGGCTGCTGCATGCCGTCGACAGCGGCGTCGTGGAACCGCATGCGATGACGTTGTCGACGGTCGGCGCGCTGGACGCCACGGGTGTAGCGCGGCCGTCGGCGCGGGTGTTGATCCTCAAAGATGTCGATGCCGCCGGTTGGCATTTCGGAGTCAGCTCGGCCAGTCGCAAGGGCGCCGATCTTGCCCGCAATTCCGCTGTGTCACTGACGTTTTACTGGCCCTCACTGGGTCGTCAGGTCAGGGTCGACGGCATGGCTCTCCCGGACTCGCCCTCGGTGACCGCCGACGACTTCCTGGCCCGCTCGCAAGGCGCCCGGGCGATGGTGCTCACCGGCCGGCAGAGCGAGCCCTACGCCGATCCGGCAGAGATCAGTGAGGCACTCGCTAAGGCGCATCTGGAGCTCGATCGCTCCCCCACCCTGGTGCCCGCCGAGTGGGTGTCGTATGCGGTACGGGCCGACGCCGTCGAATTCTGGCAGGCCGACGCTAGCCGCCGGCACCGCAGGCTGCGGTATGAACGGGACGACGACATGGGCTGGTCAACGACCCTGCTCTGGCCGTAGCCAGGCACGCCACGAGAACGGCGCCGTGATGGCGGCTCAGCCGAAACGAGACGGCAGTTCCAGTACCTCACCCAGCCGACGCAGGTACAGCCACGGAATCACCGGCATGGCGGCAGCGCCGACCCCGGCCAGCCCGTAGCAGACCCAGGAGCCAGTGTCTTTGCCGACGGCCATCAGATACGTGGCCAACGCGACCAAGGTCAACGCGCCGGCCACCGCGGTAGCCAGCACGGTGACGCCACGCAGCAGCACCCGGTCCACCTGAACCTGATTGGGCAGCACCTGGCGGGTACCGGCCGCCCGCCGGCCCGGAGCGTCGAACCCGGGCTGCTGGTGCGGGGCGTCCTGGGCGTTCGGGCGCGGCGGCTTGGCCGGTGCCTGGGACGGGAAGCCGGGGGGCCGCGGCGGGCCGGGCTGGCGCGCCCGGAGCAATACCGGGATGGCCGCGAGGATGACCAATGCCGAGGCACCGATCACGATGTAGAGCAGGCCGCTGTGCGAACTCTTGGTCGGCTCGTGAAAGCCCCGTCCGAGATCCACCAGTGCCACCGTGGCCGCCACGCTCATGCCCAGCCACGTCAGCCAGATCGCGGCGCACGCGCCCAGCAGGATGCGGTCAGTGACCTCCGGGGACTGCCCCGGTCGAATGAATCGATCTACCATGTTCCCGCCGGTCATCCGCAGCTCGTCGCCGGTGCGTCATTGCTGTTGGAGAACAACA
>NZ_JBYCLD010000018.1:0-8064 GCF_057473725.1 Mycobacterium sp. TH-M11
ACCCACTCGGCCAACTCTGGATCGACGCGTTCGGCACGGGCGAGCACGGTTCGTCGCGCCACCTCACCGTTGCTCTCGATGTTGTCGCACGAGACGATTGTCGGCGCCGGGACTCCCTGCTTACGACGTCGCGCGAGTGCCTCGGCGATCAACACGAACGCCGGTCCGTCGGGGTCGCGGTAGCCACCCTCGGTGATAGTCAGCGAAATGATCTTGGTAGTCGGCGCGGTGAGCACGGCCAGCACCGACTCTGGATCGTCGGGGGCATATCGGTAATCGATGATCGAACCGATGACCTGAGCCCCGCGGGTGCCGTCGGGATGCTCCAGAAGCAGTGTGTAGAGGCCATCCTGGTCGGAGAGGACATCGCGCATCGTGCAATCGGCGGGCATCACCCCTACTCCACAGATGCCCCAGTCCGTGGCCAGGCCTTGCCTGAGCAACAACTCGACGTACGCAGCCTGATGGGCGCGATGAAAGTGGCCGACACCGATGTGGGCGATTCCCACGCTGAGGCCTTCGCGGTCATAGTGCGGCGCATCGATCGTGAGGTCTGCCAGCGCTGAATTATTGAGGTGCACTGCGTTGGACACGACTGCACGACTCCTTCCAGGTGGTGGCTTCAGGTACGCGCGGAACCTCAGAGAAAGCTTGGCAAAGGTTTCAGGCAACGGCAACGGGTTTGATGCCGGGCAGGCGAGGTCGTTGAAATCGACGGCTCGGTGCGCTTGGCCGTCACCGAATCACCTGTCGCATCAGACCATGTTGATCGCGAGCTACCCCTGCTTAAACATGTTTTGTCACGATGTCCTTCATCACGAATACCGCGGCACTTCGCCGTTATCCGTGGTGGGCCGCGTCACTAGCGGCGTAGGTTGACAGACATGCCGACGCGGGTCACGTTGACGAATGCCGACAAGGTGTTGTACCCCGCCACGGGAACCACCAAAGCCGACGTGTTCGATTATTACGTCCGCGTCTCCGAAATGATGTTGCCGCACATTGCCGGTCGACCCGCCACCCGCAAACGCTGGCCCAATGGTGTTGAACAGTCTTCGTTTTTCGAAAAGCAGTTGGCCGCTTCGGCGCCAGAGTGGCTGCCGCGCGGCAGCATTACCCATCGATCCGGTACAACGACGTATCCGATCATCGAGAGTGTTGACGGCTTGGCCTGGATTGCGCAGCAGGCCGCGCTGGAACTCCATGTGCCGCAATGGCGTTTTGAAGCCGAGTGGACACGCAAAGGCGAGAAGCTCAAGCCCGGCCCGGCCACTCGCCTGGTGTTCGATCTCGATCCGGGTGAAGGTGTGACGATGTCGCAGCTGGCCGAGGTGGCCCGCGCCGTGCGAGACCTTGTCGCCGATATCGGACTGACCGCGTTTCCGCTGACCAGCGGAAGTAAGGGGCTGCACCTTTATAGTCCGCTGGACCATCCGGTGAGCAGCCGTGGTGCCGTTGTCTTGGCGAAAGAAATTGCACAGCAACTGGAAACGGCGATGCCCAAGCTGGTCACGGCGACCATGGCAAAGAGCGTGCGGGTGGGCAAGATCTTCGTCGACTGGAGCCAGAACAATGGCTCGAAAACCACCATCGCGCCCTATTCGCTGCGCGGCCGCGAATATCCGACCGTCGCCGCCCCGCGCAGCTGGGACGAACTCGACGACGCCGGGCTTCGTCAGCTGCGCTACGACGAGGTGCTCGAGCGGGTCGAACGCGACGGCGACCTGCTGGCTCCCCTCGACGCTGACGTCCAACGCCCTGACCGGCTGACGAAGTACCGCAGCATGCGCGATGCCACCAAGACCCCGGAGCCGGTCCCGACAGCGAAACGAGCAGCCGGGCAAGGCAACAGCTTCGTCATCCAGGAGCATCATGCCCGTCGGCTGCACTACGACTTCCGGCTGGAGCGCGACGGCGTGCTGGTGTCGTGGGCGGTGCCGAAGAACCTGCCGGAGACCACCGCGGTCAATCATCTGGCCGTGCACACCGAAGACCATCCGCTGGAGTACGGCAGTTTCGAGGGAACGATTCCGAAGGGGGAGTACGGCGGCGGTAAGGTCGTCATCTGGGATTCCGGCACGTACGACACCGAGACGTTCAATGACAACGAGGTCATCGTCACCCTGCACGGGCAGCGAATCTCTGGCCGCTACGCCCTGATTCAGACCAATGGCGATCAATGGCTGGCGCACCGGACGAAAGATCAGCACGTCTTCGACTTCGACGGACTGGCGCCGATGCTGGCGACCCATGGTTCGGTGGCGACGCTGAAGGCGTCGCAATGGGCCTTCGAGGCGAAATGGGACGGCTACCGGCTTCTGGTCGACGCCGATCACGGTAAGGTCCGGCTGCGGTCACGCAGCGGTCGCGACGTGACCGCCGATTTCCCCCAACTGCATTCTCTGGCAGAGGAGCTCACTGACTATCGAGTGGTACTCGACGGCGAGGTCGTCGCGCTCGACGCATCGGGTGTGCCCAGCTTTTCCGAACTGCAGAATCGGTCGCGCACTAGCCGGATCGAATTCCGGGCTTTCGATTTGCTGTACCTGGACGGGCGGTCCCTGCTGCGGGCAAAGTACCGCGACCGGCGAAAGCTGTTGGAAACACTGGGTTCAACCGGCGGGCTCACGGTGCCCGACCTACTTCCCGGTGACGGCGCCGAGGCCTTGGAGTGCTCACGCAAAAAGAAGTGGGAGGGTGTGATCGCCAAGAAGTGGGAATCCACCTATCAGCCGGGCCGTCGCTCCGCGTCTTGGGTGAAGGACAAACACTGGAAAACCCAAGAAGTCGTCATCGGCGGTTGGCGTGCCGGCCAGGGTGGGCGCAGCAGCGGCATCGGTTCGCTGCTGATGGGCATACCGGGCGGCAACGGCCTGCATTTCGCCGGCCGCGTCGGCACTGGTTTCACCGAGCGCGACCTGGCCGGCCTGAAAGCGACTCTGGAGCCGTTGCGTACCGACCAATCACCGTTCGCTACAAGGCTTTCCACGCAGGACGCCAAGGGTGTGACCTTTGTGACGCCGACGCTGGTCGGTGAGGTTCGCTACAGCGAATGGACGTCGGACGGCCGGATGCGTCAACCCAGCTGGAGGGGGTTGCGGCCGGACAAAGAACCCGGTGAGGTGGTGCGGGAGTAGGAGCCGATCGCTTCCAGCAAACCTCGGGTCGCCAGCTCGTCGGCCAACTCGTTGTCGGAGATCCCGGAGTGCCCCTTCACCCAGAACCACTCGACTCGGTGGCGCGCGCAGGCCAGCTGAAGCCGCTGCCAGAGGTCGACGTTTTTCACCGGCTGCTTGGCCGCGGTCTGCCAGCCGTTGCGTTCCCAGCCGAGCACCCACTTGGTGATGCCGTTGCGGACGTAGGTGCTATCGGTGTAGAGGTGCACGGCGACCGGTCGGGTGAGTGCCTCCAGCGCCATGATCGGCGCGGTCAGCTCCATCCGGTTGTTGCTGGTCTCCCCGTGGTCGCCGCCACACATCTCGCGGACGTGCTGACGCTGGCGCAGCACCGCGCCCCAGCCGCCGGGGCCGGGGTTGGGGCGGCATCCACCGTCGGTGTGAATGATCACCACGTCGTCGGCGCGCTCGCTCATTCGCCGAGAATAGGTGCCGAGATCATCGCCGTCCGGACCGACATGCCGAGCGCGCGATGACGCAGTGTGGTGATCCGGCGTCCGGGCTGCACCGCGTCCTTGACGGGTGTCGTGAGATCGGCGAAGAAGGAGGCGGTGGCGTCGATGTCTGCCACGGTGTAGGTGATTCCCCACAGCGTGGACGGCCCGTCGCCGGCATTCTCCGGCGTGCCCACCACCTCGATGATCACCTCACCGAACCGGAAGAAAACCTGGCGAATGGGTCGTCCGCCGAGTTCGCCGACCCGCTCCCGGCGTGGCTCGACACCGATGTCGGCCAGTGCCGCGACCGTTCGGCGCAGGTCAGGGGAGAGCAGCACGATGTGGTCGATCGCAGTGGCGCCGTTGGGATGGCCGGCCGGCTCCGGCGCGGCCGCGGCTGATCTGGATGTCGGGATGCCGTCGAGGTCACCGGCCGGCAGGCCACGCAGCGACCACCCGACGATTCCGGTGCCGCGACCGGGCCGGTCCAGCCGGATCCGAACTGCACCGATGCGGCAGGCGGCATCGGAATCGACGGTGAACCCGGCTCGTCGCCACGCGTCCGGTGGGTCGGCAACCTCGATTTCGGCGACGGTGATGGGCATAGTCGACTACGGTACTGAATCACGATGCGGTGGCTTACCTTTCGAGACGACAGCGGTCCGCGGACCGGCCTCCTGGCCGGTGACGTCATTCATGCGCTTCCGCCGGGGGTGAGTCTGCTCGATCTCGTCGGCCGCGGCGCCCTGGCGGAAGCCAGGGACGAGGCGATGCGGTCGGCTACGACGATTCCGCTGGAGCAGGTGACGTTGATGGCGCCGATTCCGCGGCCGCCGTCGATCAGAGACAGCCTGTGCTTTCTCGACCACATGCGCAATTGCCAGGCGGCAATGGGTGGCGGCCGGGTGCTCAAGGATGCCTGGTACCAGATTCCCGCTTTCTATTTTGCTTGTCCGACAACCGTTCTCGGCCCTTACGAGGACGCGCCGATGGCACCTGGAAGTGTCTGGCAGGACTTCGAGTTGGAGATCGCCGCGGTGATCGGCACCGCGGGCCGAGACCTGTCCGTCGCCGACGCCGAGCAGGCGATCGTCGGATACATGATCTTCAACGACTGGTCGGCGCGCGACCTGCAACTACTCGAGGGGCAGCTCGCGATCGGTCAGGCCAAGGGTAAGGACAGCGGCGTCACGCTGGGCCCCTACCTGGTTACGCCCGATGAACTCGAGCCGTACCGCCGCGGCGGCAAGCTGAGCCTGAATGTCACTGCGCTGGTCAACGACGAGGTGGTGGGATCCGGGTCGACCGCGCAGATGGATTGGAGTTTCGCCGAGGTCATCTCCTACGCATCGCGTGGTGTGCCGCTCACCGCGGGTGACGTGTTCGGTTCTGGCACGGTGCCGGCGTGCACGCTGGTCGAGCACCTCGATCCCATGGCGCCGGAGAGCTTTCGTGGCTGGCTGCACGACGGTGACGTCGTCACTCTGCGAGTGGAGGGCCTGGGTGAGACGCGCCAGACCGTTCGGAAAACTTCTGCGCCACATCCACTGCGACCGCGGCCCAAACCGGATGCCGGGCACGCAGAGCGTAGCGATGAGGAGGAGTAGCGCCGATGGCAGTCGAGTTGAAGACGCTGGAAGACAACATCGCCGGCGTGACGCTGAACCGGCCGGACCGGCTCAACGCCATCGACGGTTCGTTGATCAATGAGTTTGATCGCGCGCTGGATGCGCTGAGCAGCGGCGAGTTCCGCGCCGCGATCCTGACCGGCGCCGGCCGTGGCTTCTGCGCGGGCGCCGACCTCAGCGGTACCGGCGAGGCTTGGACCAGCAACGCGCCGAACACCCCGGCGTTCAAGGTGAACTACGACGCTCAGGTGCGGCTGGCCGACCTCTACACCCGGCTCTACGAGTTGCCGATCCCGGTGATCGCCGCGGTCAACGGCGTCGCGGTCGGCGGCGGGTTGGCGTTCGCGTTGCACTGCGACATCCGCGTCGCATCCGAAAACGCCCGGTTCGGCTCGGTGTTCATCAAGGCCGGGTTCTCGTCGATGGACATGGGCACCAGCTATCTGTTGCCGAAGATCGTCGGCGCAGGAGTGGCGCGGGAGCTGATGTTGACTGGACGCATCATCGACGCCGACGAGGCCTACCGGATCAAGCTGGTGCACGAGGTCGTGCCACCGGATCGGTTGGCGGCGGCGGCTTTGGCGAAGGCCCGGGAGATCTTGGCGAACAACGCCTTCGGGGTGTGGCAGACCAAGATCGGGCTCAACACTGCGCTGGACGCGCCCAGCCTGCGGCACGCGATCGAGATCGAGAACCGCACACAGATCCTGACCGGCTTCACCAACAACCCGGCCGAGGCGGCCAAGGCGCACATGGAAAAGCGCGCACCGGTGTGGGATTCGCTGTAGTAGCCAACGGCTTTGGCGATTAGCAGAACACCTCGAACGGCAGGGTCGTCCCCGTGAATGCCCGCGTCCGGTTCTCGGTGTCGCGGGCGTTGCCGTCGTAGCGCAACCGGTAGCGGCCCGGCGCGGTGTCAGCCGGAATCGTCCACGTCACCGTGACAACCGAGGACCGGCGTCCGGTTCGGCGCCAACGGAATATTGTCGACCAGTCGCCGTCGTCGGCGACCCGCACCCACTCGTTGTCGATCTCGTGCTCCACCCGCAGATAGGAATCGCCGTGGCGCAGGTCGTTGTTGGGGGACGCACCAACGAATTCCGCGGTGACCGCCTCGCCCGCCTGATAGCTCCGTTCCGGAGCGATGAGGACGTCGCCGAACTGCCGCCCGGGCGCCGGTTCGTCCGCCCGGGGATGTCGGCGGGATCGCCGTCGTCGGGAATCCCTGTGCGGCAGCGTTTGACGCGGCGTCGGCCGACCGTCGCGCAGGTCGGCGGCGAGCCCGGCCACCACCTGCTGAAGCGCCGGCAGCTCCCATCGGCCGAACATCGTGCTGCCGCCCTCGTAACGCTGTTCGTCGTATTCCTCGGGCGTGGTGACGTAGTGCAGGTAACCGTTGCAATAGCCGGCGACCAGCACATCAGCAAGGTCGGCGCCGACGATCTCGGCCACGGTGCGGCGCAGCCGGAGACCGGCCACGATGGTGACTTCAGCCGGGATGCCGATCAGATACAGGTGGCCGATCCGCAGCAGCTGAACCAGGCCGCCCTCGGCCATCAGCGGTAGCGCCGCGTTCAAGCGACTACCCGGTCCCACAACACCTTTCGGGGCATGACTGTCTTCCAGCCGCGGCGACAACCGGTAGATCATGGACCGTGCAATGCCGTCGATGATCCGGTTGCGTCCCTGTTTGAGCAACGGGTACAGCGGTCCCGGGCCTTCCTCGGTGCCGGCCAGCGCCGCGGCGCCGGCGAGGGCCGGGCCGGTGCGGTGTTCCCGCCCGTCGCCGGTGAACTCGGAGCGCACCGAAAAATTGGACAGATCAACGTAACTGGCGCGGGCGTCGAGGCCGCTGGTGATGACGACGGCGGGGGCGGTGCTGAGCCCTCTGGCGGCGGCGGCCTGGCGTGCGCCGATGATTTCGGTGTTCTCGAACTCATCCTCGGTGGGCCCGCTGCCGGGCCGGCGATTGAGATTCGGGGACATGTCGCCACTGTTGGTCTGGGCGAACGCCGCCACGAGGTCCGGTGGTCCCTCGGCGAGGTAGTCGACGTGGCGGTCTACCCGCTCCCACAGGTAAGCGGCGTAGCCCTTGTTGTCGCCGGTGATCAAGGTGTTGCGATTGGTCATGCTGGTGCCGTGCGTGGCGAACCAGCACACGGCGCCGACCAACCGGCCGCCGCGCTCGATACGCAGCACAGTGGTCTGTGGGTCGATGGCCTCTGGGAAATGTGCGCGATCAGCCGCGGGGTTACGCGCGAATGCCGAGGGGGACCGGTTGACGCTCGCGTCGCGCAGCTGTCCGGTGGCGGTGCTCAACCTCGCCGGGGCGAGGTCGTCGTGTGCGTGCGCGACGGCCGCAACGATGCCGTCGACGATCGCGGCGAAGGTCTGTGGCCGGAAGCCATGCGTGTTGGAGTTGTAAAGCCACTGGTCCCCGTATCCGCCGGGCCCACAATGCGTGTGGGTCGCGGTGAGCATCACGTTGTCGAGGCGGTACAGATCGCCGTAGGTCGCCTGCAGGCGCCGCAGTACCTCGCGGTGCACGCTGTCCAGCATCAGTGGCAGCTCGCACACCACGAGCGCCAACCGGGTATTGCCGGCGAGCTCCGCGATGACGAATGCCCTTGCGCGCAAACGGTTGTGCAGTCCGCTGGTGACTTGCGACCGCACCCCGTAGCCCAGCATTCCGCATTCCGCGGGCTCGCCGGTGATGTCAGCGATCCCGCGCCCGACCTGATACTCCATTGCTCAGGCTCCCAGCACGCTAGTCAGGTAATCATTGGCGAAACAGCGCTGCGGATCGAGCTTGTCGCGGACCGC
>NZ_JBYCLD010000019.1:0-3902 GCF_057473725.1 Mycobacterium sp. TH-M11
GATTGGCCGTAAAACAGCGTGGTGACAACCTGTCCCGACAGAAACGACATCACCAGCGCCATCGCGTAGAGCGGGACGACAACTACCAGGCCGGCCATCAGCCGGGTCGATACCAAGAACGCCACCGACTTGATGCCCATCACCTCGAGCGCGTCGATTTCCTCACTGATCCGCATGGCCCCCAGTTCGGCCGTCGCGCCCGCGCCGACCGTCGCCGCCAGCGCGACCCCCGTCACCACCGCCGTGACGACACGGACGTTGGCCAGCGCGGCGAAGAATCCGGTGAATGCCTCGACGCCGATGTTGCCCAGCGACGCGAAGCCTTGGATGGCGATCAGCGAGCCGCCGGACAGCGTCACGAATCCGACGATCGCCGCAGTTCCGCCGACGACCGCCATCGCGCCGGTGCCCATCCCGATTTGCGCGATCAGGCGCAACGTCTCCCGGCGGTAGCGGCGCAGCGCCCAACCGGTCGACCAGGCACTGCCGACCGAAAACCTGGTGAGCTGTCCGGCCTTGTTGATGCCCCGGATCGCGCCACGGCCGTAATGATCGACGCTTGCGACCGTGCGCGGAAAGCGCGCTCTGAGAACGACCGCTGCTGACACATCAGCCACGTCAGCGACCCGTCCCGAACCGGACGCCGATGGTCGTCAGCACCACATTGACCGCGAACAGCGAGAGCACACACAGCACCAAGGTTTCGTTGACGGCCACACCGACGCCCTTGGGGCCACCCTTGGTGGTCAGGCCCCGGTAACAACCGACCAGGCCCGCGATCATCCCGAAGATCGCGGCCTTGATGGTCGCGATCACCACCTCGGGTAGGCCGGTGACCAAGGTCAGGGTGGCCAGATAGGCTCCGCCCGAGACATTTTGGAGCTTGACGCCGAACAGGAAGCCGCCGACCAGTCCGATGGTGATGACGGTTCCGTTGAGCAGCGTCGCAACAACGGTGGCGGCCGCCACCCGCGGCACCACCAGCCGGTGGATGGGGTCGATACCGAGAACCTCGAGGGCGTCGATCTCTTCGCGGATCGTTCGTGCACCCAGGTCGGCGCAGATGGCCGTCGACCCCGCGCCGGCGACAACCAGCACGGTGGTCAGCGGGCCCAGTTGCGTCACCGCCCCCAGCGCGGCACCGGCACCCGAAATGTCGGCTGCGCCAAAGGCTGCCAGCAGCGTGTTGAGGGTGAATACGATCAGCACGGTCAGCGGGATGGAGACCGCCACCGTCGGCAGCAGTGCGACCCGGGTGATGAACCAGGTCTGGATGATGAATTCGTCCCAGTGAAAAGGTCGGCGAAACAACGCTTTTCCCGTCAGAATGCACATCCGGGCGAATCCGCCCACGGTCGCCAACGGTGGCGTGATCTGGTCGCGCACATATCCGACCAGTCCGACCGGCGTCATTGCCGTCATCGGCCCACCCACTTCGCGGACGAGGCCGCGCGCGGGGCAGGGGCACATGCATCAGCGCAGCAGCGCCACTGCTTCACCATGGGTCACACTATGTAACAAAAACCGTTCCGGCCACACGAGACACGCGGACGGGACGGCCGCAGAAGTTAAGGACGATTCCGGCCTATTCGGACGGCGTGGGCTCGCTGTCCCGCTTGGCATTCTTCAGGTTGGCCCAGAATCGTGCGGCCTCCCGGATGGATTCCTCGACAGGCCTTGGCTGCCAACCTAATTCGCGGGTGGCTTTACCGTGGTCGACCGGAGCTTCGGCGCGCATCATCCGCACGGACCGCATGCTGAGTTCGGCATCCTTGCCGGTCAGCCGGGCCCGCAGGCTGCCTAACATCCCCATCGCGTAGAGCACGGGCACCGAAATGGCCCGCCGCGGCGCCGGCACACCCACCTCGTCGGCAGCGATCGCGACCACGTCGTTCAACGCAATCATCCGCTCGGAGATGATGTAGCGCTCACCGTTGCGGCCACGTTCGGCGGCGATCAGCATCGCTTTCGCCGCATCGTCGACGCCGACGGCCTCCAGTTGAATGCCGTTCATCAGGAACGGCAACTTGCCGAAAACCGCGCCCGCGATGAACGCGCCGTGCGGGGTGCGGCCCCAGTCGCCGTCGCCGTAGGTCGTCGATACACACATCGCGACGGCCGGCAGGCCCTTCTCGGCCGCATATCGCAGCACCAGATCTTCGGCCAACACCCGCGATTGCACGTAGGGGGTGAGCCTGCGGCGGTCGATCTGCTCGGTCTCGTTCGCGACATGACCGTGCCGGCGGGCCATGGTCGCGTAGGTGCTGGTGAACACGAAGCGCTTCAGCGTGGCCGCGACGGGTTCCTCGACAGCGACGTCCAGGACGTTGCGCAGTCCTTCGACATTGGTGCGGAACAGCGGCGCCGGATCCTGCAGCCAGGCCCGGGTGTCGACCACGCAGTAATACACCTGTTCGCAGCCCTGCATCGCGTCGCGGACGGTGTCGGTGTCGAAGACGTCACCGTGAAAGCGGGTGACGGCGAGGCCGTCGATGCTGCGGGTGTTGGCGCCTGGTCGGACCATGACACGCACGTCGGCGCCTGTCGCCACAAGTTGACGGGTGACGTGCGAGCCCAGAAAACCGTTGGCGCCGATGACCAGTTTCGGAGCACTCACTGTTTTCCTCCGTAGGTTTTCAACCAGCGCGCCGCGTCATCGTCAAGTGTGCCAAGCTTTTCCGCCTTCTTGCACCACTTGACCCCGGCCTGCAGGAATCGCAGCGGGTTGTAAATGTCCTCTTGGCGAGACCATGTGCCGTCACCGGCGTAGGTGACGATCGAGATGTTCGTCGCGCTGATGATCGTCCCGTCGCCGGGGTCGCGCATCGGGTTGTCCAACTCGCAGATGATCCGCCCGGTTGCCTCATCGATCACCGACCACAGCGACGGAAACGCCGTCATGTGGCTGCCCGGAAACGTCGACATCGTCTGGCGGATCCAGCTGCGCACCTCCTCGCGGCCCTTCATGGTGCCGGCGGCGTGCTCGATGTAGTCGACATCGGGGGTGTAGTGCCCCACCCACTCGTCCCAGTTTTTGGTGGCGGCGGCATGAGCGACGGTCTGCTCGAACGTGGCGAACGCGGCGGCGAGTTCGTCGCGGGTAAAAACCTGCTTCACGCAAGAAACTAGAACACGTTCTACCGGGGTTTGTCGAGGAAGTGGATAATCGACAGGATGACGGAATACAAGAAGGCAATCCTGGCCGGCGGCTGCTTCTGGGGTATGCAGGACCTGATCCGCAAGCAGCCCGGCGTGGTCTCGACCAGGGTCGGGTACACCGGCGACCCCCGCGTCCCGCACGCCACCTACCGCAATCACGGCAACCACGCCGAGGCCATCGAGATCACCTACGACCCGGCCAAGACCGACTTCCGGACAATTCTCGAGTTCTTCTTCCAGATCCACGACCCCACCACCACGAACCGGCAGGGTAACGATGTCGGCGCCAGCTACCGCTCGGCGATCTTCTACCTCGACGAGGACCAGCACCGCATCGCGGTCGACACCATCACCGACGTCGACGCCTCTGGCCTATGGCCCGGCAAGGTGGTCACCGAGGTCAGCCCCGCCGGCGACTTCTGGCAGGCCGAGCCGGAGCACCAGGATTACCTGCAGCGCTACCCCAACGGGTACACCTGCCACTTCATCCGGCCGGGGTGGACATTGCCACGACGGGCCGCCGTCGAGAGCTGACCCTAACGCCGACGCACCGTGATCGTTCCGCCGGCCTTCGGGGTGTAGGCGACACCGCGGGCGTGCAGTTTCTCTCCGGGTGCGGTCGTGGATTCGATTGTGAAGTGGCGCAACACAGTTCGCATCACGACGTCCATCTCCATGTTGGCGAACACCGCACCCACGCAGCGGCGGGCCCCGCCACCGTAGGGGATCCAGGCGAAGCTGGG
>NZ_JBYCLD010000020.1:0-3369 GCF_057473725.1 Mycobacterium sp. TH-M11
TCTCCACGATCCGGGTGAACACCAACCGTCGCAATCCCGGGGCTGTCGTCCGCCACATCGTGTGCCGCCTCAACGACCCGAAGTCGGGGCACCGGCGTCGGTCGCCGTGGCGCCGCTCGTCGGCCCCCCGGACGCTCAGCGCGCCCGAGCCCCGGACCGGGCCGCCTCCCACGCCCGCGACCCCGGCTGCCCTGGCCGCCGCCCGCAGGCACGGCAGTGCCGAGGTGGAGAAATGACGGAGGCCCGCCAACCGGTCACCGTCCAGGTGAACGTGGACCCGCCCTACCCGGTCGTCATCGGCACCGGCCTGCTCGGCGAACTCGGTGACCTGCTCGGCGGTCGGCACCGGGTCGCGATCCTGCACCAGCCGGTGCTGACGCAGACCGCCGAAGCCGTCCGAAACCATCTGGCCGACAAGGGTATTGACGCGCACCAGATCGAAATCCCAGACGCCGAAGCAGGTAAAGACCTGCCCGTCGTCGGTTACATCTGGGAAGTATTGGGCCGCATCGGCATCGGCCGCAAGGATGCGTTGGTCAGCCTGGGTGGAGGTGCCGCAACCGATGTAGCGGGCTTCGCGGCGGCTACCTGGTTACGCGGGGTGTCGATCGTGCACGTGCCCACCACACTGCTGGCGATGGTCGACGCCGCAGTTGGCGGCAAGACCGGCATCAACACCGACGCCGGCAAGAATCTGGTCGGTGCGTTCCATCAGCCGACCGCGGTGCTGGTCGACCTCGCAACGCTGCAGACGTTGCCGCACAACGAGATCGCGGCCGGGATGGCCGAGGTCGTCAAAGCCGGATTCATCGCCGATCCGGTGATACTGGACCTGATCGAAGCCGATCCGCAGGCCGCGTTGGACCCGGAGGGGGAGGTGCTGCCGGAGCTGATCCGGCGCGCAATCGTCGTCAAGGCCGAAGTCGTCGCGGCCGATGAGAAGGAATCCGAACTGCGCGAAATCCTGAACTACGGTCACACAATGGGCCATGCGATCGAGCGGCGGGAGCGCTATCAATGGCGGCATGGCGCCGCGGTCTCGGTCGGCATGGTGTTCGCCGCCGAATTGGCCCGACTGGCCGGGCGTCTCGACGACGCCACCGCGCAGCGCCACCGCGACATCCTGTCCTCGCTGGGACTACCGACCAGCTACGACGCCGACGCGCTTCCGCACCTGCTGGAATCGATGGCCGGGGACAAGAAAACCCGAGCCGGCGTGCTGCGGTTCGTGGTGCTCGACGGGCTGGCCAAGCCCGGCCGGCTGGAAGGCCCGGACCCGGCGTTGCTGGCCGCCGCGTACGCGGAGGTGGGGACCCGATGAGCAGCCCGCCGGCGACGATGCAGAACGCAGTGATGCTGTGGAGCGGCGCATGAGCACGGTCAACGTGATCAACGGGCCGAACCTCGGCCGGTTGGGTCTTCGTGAGCCGGAGGTCTACGGCGACACCACCCACGACCATCTCGCCGAGTTGGTGGAACGCGAAGCTGACGCGCTGGGGTTCAAAGTCGTTGTGCGGCAGAGTGACAGCGAAGCCCAGCTACTGGACTGGATCCATCGGGCGGCGGATGCCCAGGAGCCGGTGATCCTCAATGCCGGCGGGCTGACCCACACGTCGATTGCGCTACGCGATGCTTGTGCCGAGCTGAGTGCGCCTCTGGTCGAGGTACACATCTCGAATGTCTTTGCCCGCGAGGAGTTTCGACATCACTCGTATCTCAGCCCGATCGCCAGCGGCGTCATCGTGGGCTGCGGCGTGCAGGGTTACCTGCTCGCCCTGCGCTATCTGGCCAGCCTGGGCGGCCAGTCCTTGGGCGGCTAGTCGGTCGTCGGTTTCTCGATGTGCTCGGTGGCGGGCTCGGCGTGCTCGTGGACCGCAACCTCGGTGGTGTTCGCTTCGCTGGGCGCTGTCGGAATCTCGGCCGTATGCGCGGCTTCTTCGCTGTAGGCCGTTGGCGATTCGTGGTCGCGTTCGGCCGTCGCCACCGCGCTCGTCTGCTGCTCCGGCCATTCCTGGGCCTCGCCGGTAGCGGCTTGCTCCGAGCGAACGGCGGCAAACACGTCCGTGTCGGCGCGGTCCTGCTCGCCAGGGGCAGCGCCACTCTGCGGCTTGTAGGCGCCCGTCTTGTCCACCCGCCAACGGCCCACTGTCACGCCGCTAATGGCGCCCAGGAATACCACCAGCGCGGTGAATGCCGCAAACGTAGTGAGCTCGTTGATCAGCCCGCCCACGTAGAGGGCCTTGTAGAACACCGCGATCAGCCAGGTGACCGCTCCGCTGAGGACGCCAGCGATCAGGCCGGCCAGCAGCCAGGTCATCGCGAGGTCGTCCCGGCGGTCCGGGTCGGGGTTGGACGCTGCGTCTTCGCGGCCGTCGATCACACCCCAGATGACCACGCCCACGATGAACAGAGCGAGCAGCACAAGGCTGATCAATGTCGCGTGCGTCTGCCACACGCTGATCAGCGTTCCCTGGAACAGCCGAACGACGACCATCGCGGCGCCGAACACCAGGCCACGCAGCATCCAGTTAGTCATGGGGCCACAGCGTAGCGAGTAGCGTCAGCCGGTGTGACACATTCCCAGCGGCGAGCCGCGCTCGGTGCCGAACTTCGCGCGGCCGAATTGGATGCGATGCTGGTCACAGACCTGATCAACGTCCGCTATTTATCCGGATTCACCGGATCGAATGCGGCGCTGCTGGTGTTCGCCGACGGCGCTAACGCCGTCCTGGCCACCGACGGACGCTACCGCACGCAGGCCGCGCGGCAGGCGCCCGATCTGGAAGTCGCGATCGAGCGGGCCTGCGGGCGATATCTGGCCGGACGCGCCGTCGCCGGCCGCGCCCGCCGGGTGGGATTCGAGAGCCACGTCGTCACCGTGGACGGCTACGACGCGCTGGCCGCCGAGCTTTGCGGGACCGGTGGCGCCGCCCTGGTCCGCGCCGCGCAGTTGGTGGAGGCCCTGCGCGAAACCAAGGACGCGGGTGAGGTGGCATTGCTGCGATTGGCGTGCGAAGCTGCCGACGCCGCGCTGACCGAACTGGTCGAGCGCGGCGGGCTACGACCCGGCCGCACCGAGCGCCAAGTGGGCCGTGAGCTGGAGGCGCTGATGTTCGAGCACGGCGCCGACGGTGTCTCCTTCGAGACGATCGTGGCCAGCGGCGCGAACTCGGCGATTCCACACCACCGGCCCACCGACGCGGTGCTGGCCACCGGAGACTTCGTCAAGATCGACTTCGGTGCCCTGGTCGGCGGCTACCACTCCGACATGACCCGCACCTTCGTCCTTGGCCGGGCCGGTAGAGCTGAAGCCTGGCAGCTGGAGATCTATGAGCTGGTCAGCGTCGCGCAACGAGCGGGGCGAGAAGC
>NZ_JBYCLD010000021.1:0-6507 GCF_057473725.1 Mycobacterium sp. TH-M11
GGAGCAACGCAGCTTTGCCGCCATCGGTGCACGGCTGGAGCCGGGCACCAGGTTGCCGGCGCCTTCCGGTGTCTTTCCGCGCTATCAGGTCGACTAGTCGTCTGGTCCGCACCTTCACCGGGCGTTACGTCGACTTTGCGCACCGAGATCGACGTTTTGGCAACAAAGTTCACGTGCAGGCCTGCCAAAACGTCGATCTCGACGCTGGGAAGGCAACTCCCGGCCCCCGAGCAGAACGCCCGGATCGCGACGGAGTTCATGGCCGCGGCGGCCGGCGGTGATGTGCAGGCGGTGATGTCTATGCTGGCCCCCGACGTGGTCTGGACCGCCGACAGCAACGGCAAGGCCAGCGCAAAATCAGCCGCCGCTGAGATTTCTGCCAAGCTAGAGGCGTGCGAATCGAACGGCTCGGCGATCTGGGCAGCCCCCACCAGGTGCTGCGCGCCATCGGCGACGCCACCAACCGGCTGGACCTGCCGCTACCGGCGGCGCTGACCGGCCAGTGGTTCGGCGCGCTGGCCGTCATCGCGCCGAGCCTGTCGGTTCAGCCCGTCGACCCGGCCGAAGCGTTCGACGTGCGACCCGGCTCACACAGCACGACGGTCGGCGGCGGCTGGATCGGCTACCTGTCCTATCCCGATCCGGGTTCCGGCGGGCAGCCCGCGCGGGTACCCGAGGCTGCCGGCGGCTGGACAGATTGCGTGCTGCGCTGTGACCTCGACCGGCAGTGGTGGTACGAGAGCCTGTCCGGGGCAACGATGCCCGGCTGGCTCGCTCAAGCGCTCAGCACTCCAACACCCGCGCGGGAGTTCCGGATCGACTGGGACGCCGCCGATCGTGCGGCGCATCGCGCCGGGGTGCTGGCCTGTCTGGAGGCCATCCGGGCCGGCGAGGTGTATCAGGCATGCGTGTGCACCCAGTTCACCGGCACGATCGCGGGGGATCCGCTGGACTTCTTCCTCGACGGCGTCGCGCGCACCGCGCCGGCCCGGGCGGCCTACGTCGCCGGGCCGTGGGGCGCGGTCGCGTCACTGTCACCGGAGCTGTTCTTGTGTCGCCGTGGCGATCTGGTGACCTCGAGCCCGATCAAGGGCACGCTGCCGATCGACGCTCCCCCGTCGGCGCTACGTGCGTCGGCCAAGGACGTCGCGGAGAACGTGATGATCGTCGACCTGGTTCGCAATGACCTGGGCCGGGTCGCAGTCACCGGATCGGTCACGGTGCCCGAGCTGCTCGTGGTGCGGCCCGCGCCGGGGGTGTGGCATCTGGTGTCGACGGTGTCGGCGCAGGTTCCACTCGAGCTGCCGACCTCGGCGCTGCTGGACGCCACCTTCCCGCCGGCGTCCGTCACCGGCACACCCAAACTCCGCGCCCGCGAACTTGTTTCGCAATGGGAGCAATCACGACGCGGGGTCTATTGCGGCACAGTGGGTTTGGCCTCCCCGGTGGCAGGCTGCGAGTTGAACGTCGCGATCCGCACGGTGGAATTCGACGCGGTGGGCAACGCGGTGCTGGGCTCTGGCGGCGGGATCACCGCCGACTCCGACGTCGACGCCGAGTGGCAGGAATGCCTGCACAAGGCGGCACCGATCATCGGGGCCGGCGTGGCATCATCGTCGGGCGCGCAACACCGCGTCGTAGAGCTCGCGCCGTGACGGCGCGCCCGGAGTCGCGGAAATCACTTGCGCGCAAGCGTCTTTGACGCCCATCCCGTCGTCGACCAGATCGCTCACCACAACCACCAGTGCGGCCAGGTCGGCCTGAGGCACTGCACCGGCCAACACGACGGTGATCTCGCCGAGCACGCCGTCGGCCGCCCAGGCGGCCAGCTCGTCCAGCGATCCGCGCACCACTTCCTCGTGCACCTTGGTCAATTCGCGGCAGACCGCCGCACGCCGGTCCCCACCGAGTTCGGCGACCGCGTCGAGCAGGCAGGCGGGCAGGCGCCGCGGCGACTCGAAGAACACCGCGGTGCGCTGTTCGGCCGCCAGCGATGCCAGCCAGCCCCGGCGGGCACCCTGCTTACGCGGGGCGAAGCCCTCGAAGCAGAACCGCTCCGACGGCAGACCGGACACCGCCAGCGCGGTCGTCACCGCCGACGGGCCCGGCAGGCACTGCACCGGCCGGCCGGCCTCGACACAGGCGGCCACCAGTCGATGGCCGGGGTCGCTGATCAACGGCATCCCGGCGTCGCTGACCACCAGCACCGTCGCGCCGGCGCGAATTTGCTCGACCAGCGCGGGCACCCGGGCCGCTTCGTTGTGGTCGAACAGGCTGACCACCTTTCCGCCGATCACCACATCCAGCGCCCTGGCCAAGAACCTCAACCGGCGGGTGTCCTCAGCGGCCACGATGTCGGCGGTGGCCAGCGCAGCGATCAGTCGCGGTGACGCGTCGGACGGCTGACCCAACGGCGTGGCGCCCAGCAGCAGTCGACCGTCTGTCATGTGCCACAGCCTACGATCGGATCCGATGACCACGATCGAGACCGACGACCTCGTCGCCGACGACGAAGTACCGGTGATCAGCCCGGGCCCAGTGGCCCCGGCGCCCGATTTTGGTCCCGTCGACCGACTCCAAGGCTGGGTGGTCACCGGTGTGGTCACCATGCTGGCCGCGCTGACCCGAACGGTGAACCTCGACTCGCCCACCGACGCCACAACCCCGATCTTCGACGAGAAGCATTACGCGCCGCAGGCCTGGCAGATGCTGCACAACCACGGGGTGGAGGACAACCCGGGCTACGGCCTGGTCGTGCATCCCCCGGTGGGCAAGCAGCTGATCGCGATCGGCGAGGCGCTGTTCGGCTACAACGGGCTGGGCTGGCGATTCACCGGCGCGATCCTGGGCACGGTCATGGTGGCGCTGGTCGTGCGGATCGTGCGGCGGATCAGCCGATCGACACTCGTCGGCGCGATCGCGGGCCTGCTCGTCATCGCCGACGGGGTCAGCTTCGTGGTGGCGCGCACCGCGCTGCTCGACGGATTTCTGACGTTCCTGGTGCTGGCGGCATTCGGTGCGCTGATCGTCGACCGCGATCAGGTCCGCGAGCGGATGCATATCGCGTCCGCGCAGGGCCGCATCGACGAGACGCTCTGGGGGCCGCGGCTGGGCGTGCGGTGGTGGCGCTTCGGCGCCGGCGTGCTGCTCGGCTTGGCTTGTGGGACAAAATGGTCCGGCCTGTATTTCGTGGCGTTCTTCGGCGCGATGTCGTTGGCGTTCGACGTCGCGGCCCGGCGGCAGTACCGGGCGCTGCGGCCGTGGCTGGGCACGGTGCGCCGCGACCTGTTCCCGACGGCCTACGCGCTGCTGGTCATTCCAGTCGGGGTGTACCTGGCCAGCTACGCGCCGTGGTTCGCGTCCGAAACGGCGATCGACCGGCACGAGGTCGGCCAATCCATCGGCCCAAAGTCGACTTTCCCACTGCCGCTGCCCGACGCGATGCGTTCGCTGTGGCATTACACCGCCAATGCCTATCATTTCCACGCCGGCCTGACGAATGCCGCGGGCAATTACCACCCGTGGGAATCCAAACCGTGGGCCTGGCCGATGTCGCTGCGGCCGGTGCTCTATGCGATCGACCAGCAGAACGTCGCGGGCTGCGGCGCGCAGTCGTGCGTCAAAGCGGTGATGCTGGTTGGCACACCGGCACTGTGGTGGATTTCGGTGCCCGTGCTGTTGTACGCCTGCTGGCGGATGCTGGTACGACGCGACTGGCGTTACGCGGCGGTACTGGTCGGCTACTGCGCCGGCTGGCTACCGTGGTTCGCCGACATCGACCGGCAGATGTATTTCTTCTATGCGTCGACCATGGCACCGTTCCTGGCAATGACCATCGCGTTGATCCTCGGCGACATCCTCTACCAGCCAGGTCAAGGCGCGGAGCGTCGCAGCCTCGGGCTTATCGCCGTGTCTTGTTACATAGCAATGGTTTTCACGAACTTTGCCTGGTTGTTTCCAGTGCTCACCGGGCAGCCGATTTCGCAGAACACCTGGAATATGGAGATCTGGCTGCCCAGTTGGCGTTAACGCTGGACGCGACCGGTTGTCCACAAACATCGCCACGAAAGAGAACCCGGGGTCGCGCTGCCGCGCACAACCACTGCCGTGGCATCTGTTTCGCGTGAAAAGTCAGCGACTCCCGCTCAACTCGCAGGTGTCGCGCACCTTCGGCGAATAGGTGATATCGCCGCACTCGCATTCCCAGGTGGTGTGCCGACCCCGACCGCAGGAGCATGACCTGCTGCCGACCATCATGTGTCCAGGCAGCAGCCAGTGGCCGCGCGCGCAGCGGTAAGGGCGCTTGTCGGTGTACAGGACGAGATCGTCGTCAACATCAATAGTCACAACCACGACAGTGCCAGTTTCCGCGCAGCATGGGCAGTCGAGCGACCGCATCGTGACCCTTTGGTGTCCCGTTTCGCGCGTGTCGGTGACCTGATCAGTCCCGCAACGCATTACCTGGGCTCATTGAGGTCGTGCCCGGTCGTGAACTGCCGCCCGGTGAACCCACCGCCCCGTGAATCGAACAATTGTGCGATACAATCGGCACTGTGGCGATCGCAGTACAGGAATCGTTGTTCGAGTGCAACGAACGCCTATCCCTGGGTCAAGGAGCCTGGATCGACATCCGTTCCGGTTGGCTGACCGGCGTCGATGAACTGCTCGGCCAGCTGCTCGAGACCATCCCGTGGCGGGCCGAACGCCGCCAGATGTACGACCGCGTCCTGGAAGTCCCGCGGCTGGTGAGCTTCTACGACCTGACCGCCGACGAGGCGCCTCATCCGTGGCTGGCCCGGATTCGGCGGCGGCTCAACGACATCTATGCCGGCGAACTCGGCGAGCCGTTCACCACAGTCGGGCTGTGCTGGTATCGCGACGGGTCCGACAGCGTCGCCTGGCACGGTGACACCGTCGGCCGGAGCAGCGTGCACGACACCATGGTGGCGATCGTCAGCCTGGGCGCCACCCGCACATTCGCGCTGCGACCTCGCGGCGGCGGTTCATCCCTGCGACTGCCGCAGGCGCACGGCGATCTATTGGTGATGGGCGGCTCATGTCAGCGGACCTGGGAGCACTCGGTGCCCAAGACCTCGGCTCACACCGGGCCGCGGGTCAGCATCCAGTTCCGGCCCCGCGACGTCCGTTAGCGGTCAGTCTTTGATGGCGGCGACCGACTTGACGAGCAAGTCGCGGGCTTGTTTGGTGTCGACAGGCTTCGGTGGCTGACCCTGCACCAGCATCGGGTTGGCGGTGACGATCACCTGGTAGTCACCGAAATGCGCGGAATAGTTGTACAGTTCGCCGCTGCGCGGTTTGCCCTGCACCACGGTCTGCAGGACACGGTGTACGCCGAGGGTGCGGGTGCCCTCGATCTGCGGTACCTCGACCACTTCGATGAGGCCGCGAACCCGCCCGCCCTGGAACGCCACCTTCTTGCAGTTGCGCGACGGCTCCTCGAACGGCACCGGCGCCGACGTCTGCACCGCCATCGCGATGAAACGCCCGCCGTCGCCTTCGGCGGCTACCGCGGCCATGTTGCCCTGTAGACCCGCCGGCATGTCCCCGCCGACGACAAATGACGCACAGTCGGGCGGATCGAACGTCAGCCCCGGCGGCAGCTTGTGCGTCGCCAGCACCTTGGGGTCGATGCCGGTCTTCGCGGTTTCCTTCACCTTGTAGCCCGGCCCGAAGTCGGACTTCACCTTCGCGATCTTGGCGATATCTGCTTGAGGGGGCGCCTCCGACGGTCCGTGGGAGCAAGCCGCCAATAGACAGACCCCCCAGATGGCCAACGCAATCCGCATCATTGAGGCCAATCTAACGCACCGCCGCTAACCGCGTACGGCCGATACGGTTTTCACCAGCAGGTCGGCGGCGAATTGCGGCGTCAGGGCCGCATGCGGCGAGCCGGGATCGCTGATCAGCGTGGTGAACGCATAGTAATCACCCAGGTACGCGGTGAAGGTGCTTGCCTGCGAACCGATTTCATTGCCACCTTCGACTGAGGTAACGATGTCGGCTGTCATCCCGACGGTTTCGGCGGCGTCGATGTGTGGCGCGTCAACCAGGTGAACACGCGCACTGGCCCGCCGGCCGGTCATGGTCCACTGCCGGCATCCGGCAAGCAAGGCGTGATCCAGTACGCCAGGCCCTTCAACCACCACGGCGTACACCGTGCCCCCCGGTCCAGATCCCGAAATACCCTGCGTGCGTCCACCTTCGACATGAATAGGATTGGCCAGCGGTGCGCAACGGGCCGGGTTCGCAACGCCTGGTCCCCCGAGTCCCCAAATGGCCGCTGGCGCAGTCACATCCAGCGCCTGCGCTACCTCGTAACCGGGCGGAAGGTCGCGTCGCACGCGCCTGACATCGGCGGGGTCGACGTGGCGCACCGCCGCACTCTGTGCCGGCGCCGGCGGCGGCTCACTCGGCCGGCCGCACCCTGCGAGCAGCACAAGCACCGCCGCTGCCGAAAGACGCATGCTAACTTACAGCCCGAATAAC
>NZ_JBYCLD010000022.1:0-3097 GCF_057473725.1 Mycobacterium sp. TH-M11
ACTCGGCAGTGCACGCCGTCGAACAACGCAGCGCGGTTGCCGACTGGCTTTACTGGCAACACCTCACTGCCCTGCTCGACGAGGCCCTGGCCGGCGCGGCGCGGTGATGAGGGACTGAATCTATTTCGGCTCAGCTATTTAGTGATCGAGGGGCCGCCCCGCTTCAAGACGACGGGGCTCGCGGCGATCTTCATCGCTTGGAACCTCCGCATGCCTGCGGCAGGAACAGCAGAAGCTAGCCTGAATCGATTGCTGCACAGCCATCTTCGTCAACCGAAGGAGATCGGCTCAGCGGCCAGGCCCGGCCAGCCGCTGACAAGAAGTTTAAGACGGCGCCGGATACCTCCGGTCAGCTAACCTGTCAGCCCAGGCTGACGGGTTCGACCGACCCCGCAGCGCTCTTCGTTGTCGTCACGTCACGACACTCCCCGTACACGTCGATGCCTCGGCTAACCGAACCCACACTTTGTGGTGCGAGATGAACAACCACGTTATTTTTCTTGAGTGCTGTGGCGTGGGTGTGCAGTTTGGGATCGCCTTTCCAGCCCAAGCTTTCAAGCCGCTGCGCCATCCGTGCGACCTCGGCGTCTGATTGCTCCAGATTTGGCGCCAGCGGGTAGGAGATATTGACTACGCCCTGGAAGGGTGCGACGCCGTCATCGTTGCATGAGGAGCGGGTGAAGGAGGCGCTGACAACGTGAACACCGACCGCGGCGACGATTTCGCGTGCAGCGGCGAGGACCTGGTCCTTGGACTGCTCCGGTGTCAGCGGATTTGATACATGGTCTGTGCTGGAATTCAATGGTCCACATCCTGAAACGATAATTGCGGTGACGACAGCGGTGCCTACGGCGCCGACGAGTACTCGAATTTTTTTAGCCAACATGACGCTACTGATGAGTGCGACCTCTCGCTTCGCGCGCCGCTTCCGGATCGATTTCCGGAAGCGGCAACGGACCCGGAATACGTACGCGATGCGGCGCTGTCACACCGTCCTGTTCCAGCCTCGCGCCCTCTCCCGAGGCGATATCGCCGATACTGAATAGGGATTCGCTGTCCTTGTCAAAGTAGTGGCTATGGTCGCTGACTACTCCCCACTCGGAGTTCTCCGCCTTGAACCGAGTCGATCCAAAGCCGTCGACGTACGGATCGTTCCCCAGCGCCACGGTGATGTCAGTTCCCGGGATGTGCCCTTGACCGATGCCGCCAAGGTACGAAACCGGATCGCCGGAAGCACCCCCCACGTACACATGACCGCCGGGAGCCAGATCGAAATGGGCGGCATCCGTGGCCATGTCGGTTCCCGGGCAGCCCAGAAGCACCACATCGTTGACACGCATACCGTAGCCGGCCGCCGCGTCGGCCACGGTTGTTGAGCCGTACGAGTGACCGATCACCGTGACATGTGTGGGGGTCGCGCTGTCGTGAGTAGCGCTGAGGGCGTTGACGTCTGAGGCCAGCAACGCGCCCCCTTGATGTGCGAGGCCGGTTTGCCCGACCTGCGGGTCTGTCATGCTGTTCGGCGCGTCGTAGCCCATCCATGCGATCACGGATGTCGACCGCTTCGTATCTACGGCTTGTGTCTCGTTGAAGACATTGGCCGCATCCTTTTGGCTCAGCCAACCCTCGGTGACGCTGTGGCTGGTACCTGGCACGACCACCGCCGTGTTGACGGCTTTATCGGGGTCCCCTATTGCGATGGCTGCGCGCCCCTTGCCGTCAAACGCTTCTGGGTCGTACACATACAAGAAGGTCTTCTGGTGCGTCTGAGCGCTGTCATAATCGAGACCCTTCTGAACCTGGACCGCATTGCGATAGCGATCCATCATCGGCCCGTCCATGCCGTAAAGGTCGGGGTGGGCCAGCACCTCGTCGACGCTCACGCCGCGTGCCTTGGCCACCTCGGCCGGACGGTTGATGTCTTGCTGCATGATCGTCTGGTTGGCCTTATCGCGTGCGGCGACGGGTATGCCGTTCAGGTTGCCCAACTTGTCGGGCCAGTCGCGTAGAAGTTGATCCTTTTTGTCCTGCGGTTGCGCATCCCACCACTTTTTGACGTCCTTGGGGTCTTTGCCGACGGGGATCTCCGAGCCGGTGTCATACGGAGGATCGCCACCGACGATGTTGTCCCTGCGGTCTTTATCGTCGGCACCGCCGAGCTCTTTGTATTCGTTGCCGATCGCCTGGATGCGACCGCCGATGCTGTTGAGGTCGCCGTTGGTCTGTTTCACAACGTCGACGACGTCCCCAATGCCCTTGCGCGCGATCGGCAACAACTGCTGCTCACGCTGATCGCCTTGGGGTACCGCCGCAGCAGCGTCGAGCACCCACTGCTTGACGCCGTCCAAGTTCTGCCGACCCGCAGCCACCACCGCCGCCGAGCGATCGACCTCGGCGCCCAGGCGCTGATCGAGCCCGGCCATCTGCCCCAACACCCTGCCCTGCTTACTGTTCGCCTCCGCGTAGCGGTCGGCCGAGGCGCCGGTCCAATTCTCCCCGGGCGCCGCGGCCGCGACCGTGGTCTGCAGCTGACGCAACTTGCTGCTGTTGTCGAACGGGGCACCTTCCTGCGGAGTGCCCTGACCCAAGGTGTCGCGCGCATTCGTCCAGGTCGACAAGAAGGCATCAAGAGCACCCACGTCGATTCCCCTTTCCAGCTTGCACAGCCCAGCATTTCAGTCTAAGCGGGTGAAAAGCGTGATCCGGGCACAAATTTGGCGATCCGTTCTGCGCGGCGGCTGTTATTGGGGCCGCGGCGTCGCGCGTTGTGTCGGTGTCTGTTCTGTGGGCGGCCTGCCCGCAGCAGTGTCGTCACCGGGTTGCGCGCCATCGGCGGGGTGGTCCGCACTGTCGCCGTGCCCCTGAGCGAACTGCTGGGCGATTTGCTCGGCGGTCTGCACGAGTTGCCCGAGCGAATTACCGCCGCCGCCGTGGCCTTTGCCCAGGCCCTCGAGCGACTGGGCCATTTGGCCGCCGAGCTGTCCGAGCTGACCGAGCTGACCGAGTCCTGGACCCGAGCCGCCCTGGGCGCCGGTCGGCGCGCCGGCAGCGGGTGCTGCGGCGCCAGCACGTCCTGCGCTCGATGGTGCGCCGGCTG
>NZ_JBYCLD010000023.1:0-3630 GCF_057473725.1 Mycobacterium sp. TH-M11
CTCCGGGGTTTACGGACCCCGCCAAGGCTGCCCGCCGTGACGTCTGCAGCTTTCTTCGCGAGAACCTAGTATGCGAAAGCAGCGTCGCCCGAGTGCCACGGCCGTCCAGCGAAAAGGAATCCCGAGATGACGACGAGAGCATTGATGGTCACGGCTGGTCGTGTGGCGGCAGCCGTGGCCGTTGCTGTCCTGTGGACCGCACCATCGGCTTCGGCCGGCAGCGATTTCTGTAATTCGCTGCCGCCCGCGCAAATTCACGACTGCACGTGCGGTTCTGACAACATCCCAGGTACTCAGGAGTACAAGGACTGCCTGCATGGGAACGCGGCTCCCAAAGCACCGTCGGCCGAGCCGCCCGCGCCGCCGAGTCCCTAACGGCCGCACAAGCCGCCGTCAGCCAGTGACGACGACGATCACTCCGGGTGGCTGATCGGCAACCTCTTTGGTCCGCGGCGCAACCTGTGCCTTGAGTAGCTGGCCCACAGCATCGGCGGTTTCGTGCTCGCCTGGCGCATCGGTGTAGTACACGGTGGTCTGGGAAACGTCGGGCAGCGTCAGGTTGTCGACCTTGGTGACGTTGAAACCGCCCTGCTTGAGTTGGTCAGCGGCCTTGCCCGCGACGCCCTTGGAGTTGGAGATGTTGAAGACGAGCACATCGGCCTTCGGAGCCGGCTTCGCCGAGGTTTTGGACGCCGTCGCGCCGGACGTCATGCTCGCCACGGCCGAGTCGTCGTCGGTGTTACTGCCCGATCCCATGGCCTGAAATCCGACCAGCAAAAAGATGACCCCAAGAAACAGCAGCACCATCACCATCGCCCGCAGGGGGAGGCCAGTCGAGTCGGGAACACGCTCATTCATCGAAGTCACTGTATCCACGAGCGCGGGAAAACCCACACCGACGCCCAGTGAGCAGGCAAAATTATCAGGTGAGCTCGAAGCCCAGCCGCCGAGCGGCACGCGCCTTCTGCCGGCTGGCCCGCAGCCGGCGGAGCCGCTTCACCAGCATCGGGTCGGCGGCCAGGGCCTCGGGTCGGTCGACCAACGCATTCAGCACCCGGTAATACGCCGTGGCCGACATCCCGAACAAATCCTTGATGGCCTCTTCTTTGGCCCCGGCGTATTTCCACCACTGGCGCTCGAAGGCCAATATGTCGTGTTCGCGGCGAGTCAACCCATCGGCGAGTCCAGAGTCGTCCCCCGATCGATTAGCCCGCGCCATAGCGCTGTCCATATCGCTCCTGATCCTCCAAGACCCTGCGACTCTCGAATGCTCGCTGCTCCGGCGATTATTCAACCACGTCGACGCCTGTTGACCTGGAAGCCAGACCCGCGAGTCGGCTGACGAGGTGAGGTTGCCTGCCCAACACGTACTCCGCAACCGGGGAAGCCGGACCCGGGCTTAAGATTTGCCGTCATGGCCGTCGTACCCATCCGCATCGTGGGAGATCCCGTCCTGCACAAACCCACCACACCGGTGCCCGTCGCGGCGGATGGATCACTGCCTGCCGATCTGGCCGAGCTGATCACCAACCTCTACGACACGATGGACGCCGCCTACGGGGTCGGACTGGCGGCCAACCAGATCGGCGTGAATCTCCGGGTCTTTGTCTACGACTGCCCCAACGAGCGCGGACAACCGGCGCGGCAACGCGGGGTCGTGGTCAACCCGGTACTGGAGACCTCGGAGATACCCGAGACCATGCCCGACCCCGACGACGACGACGAAGGCTGCCTGTCAGTGCCGGGCGAGTCGTTTCCCACCGGGCGGGCCGACTACGCGAAGGTCACCGGACTCGACGCCGACGGCAACCCGATAGCCCTGGAAGGTACCGGGCTTTTCGCGCGCATGCTCCAGCACGAGACCGGGCACCTCGACGGTTTTCTCTATCTCGACTGCTTGGTCGGACGCCACGCCCGCTCGGCCAAGCGAGCGGTCAAGTCGCACGGCTGGGGCGTCCCGGGATTGTCGTGGACACCGGGCGAGGGCCCGGACCCGTTCGGCCACTGATGGTTTCGTGGCCTGAGCCCGGCACTCGGGTCGCGGTGCGGTACCGCCTGGCCTGCGGTTCGGTACCACCGCTGACCGACGTGATCGGCCGCCTGATCGAGACCGCAGCGGTCGTGCGTGTCACGACGACGACGGGCGAGATCGTGGAGTTCAGCGCCGGCGCTGTCGTCTCCGTGCGCACGCTCAGCGATAAGCCGGTGCGCAACTCGGAGATTCGCGCACTCGAGCACGCAGACGCGCTGGCGTGGCCGGGTATCGAACGGCAGTGGCTCGACGGCTGGCTGCTACGCGCCGGGGCCGACGGCAGGTGCGCCTCGAATTCGGCTGTGCCGTTGGATATCTCGGCGAACCAGTCGACAATACCGGCGATCGTCAACTGGTATCGGCTCCGCGGCCTGGTGCCCCGGTTGGCGGTGCCCGATCGTCTGCTGCGACTTCCCCACCTGGGGGAGCACCCCAACCGCGTGATGGTGTGCGATGTACGCGCCGACTCCGGTGCCGAGCAGTCGGGCGCCGTGGTCGCCGACGCCCCGGACGGCACGCGCTGGGTGGGCTTGGCGCGGATCCAGACCGGCTGCGAAGCGCAACTGGCCTGGGGTGCGGCCCAGGGCGCAACCCGCGGCTACGTCCGGATCCCTGAGGGCGATCGCGATACCGCGGTGCTGGCCCGGTCGCTGGGCTTCGCCCTGCACCACCACGCGCGCTACATCGCGCTCACGTAGGGTCTTCAGCCATGCCCGACGGCTTGGTGGACAACGCCGACCCGCCACGTCTGCGGATAGCCACCTGGAACGTGAACTCGATCCGCTCCCGCCTGCCCCGGGTGTTGGATTGGCTGAAGCGCGGCGAGGTCGACGTGCTCGCGATGCAAGAGACCAAGTGTTCCGACGAACAGTTCCCCACGATGCCGTTCCTCGAACTCGGCTACGACGTGGCGCACGTCGGCACCAACCAATGGAACGGCGTGGCGATCGCCTCCCGGGTGGGACTGGACAACGTCGAGATCGGTTTCCCGGGCCAACCCACCTGGAGCAGCAAACCGGACGTCGCCGCTGCGACCGAGGCGCGCGCGCTGGCCGCCACCTGTGCGGGAGTGCGGGTGTGGAGCCTCTACGTTCCCAACGGCCGCACCCTCGACGACCCGCACTATACCTACAAACTGAATTGGCTTGCTGCTCTGCGCAATACCGCCGAGGGCTGGCTTCGCGACGATCCGTCGGCGCCGATTGCGCTGGTCGGCGACTGGAACGTCGCCCCGACCGACGACGACGTCTGGGATGTGGACTTCTTCAAGGGCTCCACCCATGTCTCCGGACCGGAGCGCACAGCTTTCGAGGGCATCGTCGACGCCCAATTCTCGGACGTGGTAAGGCCATTCACACCCGGCCCAGGCGTCTACACCTACTGGGATTACACCCAGCTGAGGTTCCCGAAGAAACAGGGAATGCGCATCGACTTCATCCTCGCCTCCCCCGCGCTCGCCAGCCGGGTTACCGCAGCGCAGATCGTCCGCGAAGAACGGAAAGGCAAGGCACCCAGCGACCACGCGCCGGTCGTGGTGGACATTCGCGCCGGTTGAGGCGTAAAAACTGCCGGCACGGGTATTCACCCGCTGTTCATTT
>NZ_JBYCLD010000024.1:0-5076 GCF_057473725.1 Mycobacterium sp. TH-M11
GATCGCGCTGCCGAATTCGTTGACGTCAAGACCGAGAATCGAGCGACCGAGTGAGCGCATGCCGAGTCGGCGGCATTCGGTGTCGAGGTCGACGTCACCCGCCTCGCGCCAGTGATCGGCGAAGGTGTGCGCCGCCTGCGTCAGGTGGCTGCCAAAGCTGTCGACGTTGTGTTTGGTGAACACCGGCTGCAGTATGCGTCTGCGCGGTGCCCACTCTTTGTTGGGCAGCACGAAGAGGTTGTCGCCCGCGACGTTTCGGATTTCCTGATGGATCTGGCATCGCTCGGTGAGTCCGTCGGTGCGTCCCAACACATCGCGGACCCCGCTCGGCGAGGTGACCAGCACGAGGGCCGGGGCGAGGATCTTCGGCAACGGTTCGAAGCGCGTCACCGGTCCGCCGGCCTCGCTGAGCAGCGGCAGCCCGGTATGCAAAGCGCGCGCCGCCGCCAGCGCCTGCAGAATGGGCAGCGGATTTTTCGGCGCCAGCGGCAGCGAGTCAACATCGAGTTGGTCAATCGTCGCGGTCATGAGATCAAGAATTGCGCCTGGCCGAGCGGATTTCAAGGTTTTGCGCGTATTGCCTCAGCGCATGAATCCGATTGCGCTGTAGTCGAGATCGGCCAGCCCGGGGGCGCCGAAGTTGGCCAGCGAGCTGTTGACCGCGACGTTGCCGGGGGATTGCACCAGCGGCAGGCTGAAACCCTCGGCCCAGATCGCCTTGTCGACATCGTTGGCCAGTACCCGAGCCTTGGCCGGATCCAGCTCCTGGAGGGTCTGCTCGATCTTCGCGTCGATCTCGGGGCTGCCGATCTTGCCGAAGTTGCTCTCGCCGGTGGACGCATAGATCTGGCTGAGCGCAGACAGCGGGAAAGCGTCGCCCATCCAACCGAATTGGGCGATGTCGAAGGCGCCGACGTTGATGTAGTTGGTGAAGAACCCGCTGCCGGCCTTGGCCATCAGGTCGAGCTTCACCCCGATCTGGGCGAGGCTGTGCTGCGCGATCAGGCCGAACTGCCGACTGGTCTGTGCGTCGTAGAACAGGTCGCGCACCACCAACTGCTTGCCGGCCTTTTCGCGGAATTGCCCGTTGAGTTTCCAGCCCAGCGCGTCGAGGTCGCGCTTGGCCTTCGCCGGGTTGTAGGCGACGACGCCGCTGTTGTCTTGATAGCCCTGTTGGCCCTCCACGTAGATGTGATTGTTCAACGCCGCCGGATGGCTGGTGAGCCCATGCTGGGTGACGGCCGCGATGCTCTGTCGGTCGATGCCCTCGGCGATGGCACGGCGCAACGCGGGATCGGACAGTATCGATCCCGCCGCGCCGTTGAAGGTGAAGTGATACCAGCTGGGGGTGGGCGCGCGCCGGATGGAAATGCCTTTGGTGCGCCGCGCGATCGTCATCTGGTCGAGCCCGGACAGGCCGGTGGCGTCGATGGCCTTGTTCTGCAGCGCCGGCAGCCGGGCGGCGTCGTCGAGCACCAGGAAGGTGATGCGGTCCAGCCGCGGTCGCTCGCCCCACCATTTCGGGTTGCGCGTCAATACAATTCGTTGCTTGGCCCGGTCGAGGGCGGAGACGATGAACGGGCCGGCCGACGGCCCCGGCCCCGAGAGTTGGGCGGTGTTGAACGCCTCTGCCGTGGCGGTCATCTTCTTCGGCAACAGCATGGTGTTGCCGGCGAACATGCCGCGCCATTCCGCGTAGGGTTTGGCAAACGTGATGACGGCCTGCTGGTCGCTGACGCCGCGGTTCACCGACTTCACCCGTTCGCTGCCGTTGGTGCCGGCGATCGCGAAGTTCTTGTCCGCTCCGCTGGTGGCATGTATTTGGCTGGCGATGTCCTCCCAGCTGAGCGGGGTGCCATCGGACCAGGTCGCCTTCGGGTTGATGGTGTAGGTGACGACTTGCGGGTTGGTCCCGGTGAGTTCGATGCTGCTGAAGTAATCGGTGTTGACGGTGGTCGAGCCGTCGGGCCCGATCACGAATGCGCGCGGCATGGTGGCCTTCAGCATGCCGCCGACGTCGGCGGAGTTGCCGTCGATGTGCAAAGTGTTGAAATTGGAGGGGAATTCGGTGAGCGCAAGCCGCAGGTCGCCGCCGTCGCGCAGCGTCGCCGGGTTCTGCGGATTGATGTCGCTGGTCGCGCCGACGGCGGTCGCGGGCCCGCCAGGCATCAAGTCCGCGCCCGACGAGCAGCCGGCCACCAGAAAGATGGCGAACATGATCGCCAGCAGGCGCTTGTGCCAGTGACCCGATTCCTTCTCAGGCCGCCTCGCGGCCTGCATCGTCGTCGGGCGCTTGTGCCAATGACCCGACTCCTTCTCAGGCCGCCTCGCGGCCTGCATCGTCGTCGGGCTACCCATGAGCCGAATCCGGTTGCGGCACAGCGGCCAACAGGCGACGGGTGTACTCGTGCTGGGGCCGGTTGAAGATTTCGTCGCTGTCACCCTGCTCCACGATAGCGCCCCGCAGCATCACCACAACGTGGTGAGCGAGGTGCTTAACCACCGAAAGGTTGTGCGAAACAAACAGATACGACAGCCCAAGCTCCTGCTGCAGGTCGAGTAGCAGGTTGAGGATGCCGGCCTGAATCGACACGTCGAGCGCCGAGACCGGCTCGTCGAGCGCGAGGATCTTGGGCCGCAGCGCCAGCGCCCGTGCGATACCGATGCGCTGCTTCTGCCCGCCGGAGAACTCGCCCGGATATCGGCTGGCATCGCTGTGCCGCAGCCCGACGGTGTCGAGCAACTCGGCGACCCGCTTGCTGGTGTCGGTCTTGCTGAATCCGTTGGCGTGCAACGGCTCGGCCAGCTGATCGAAAACCGGCAGTCGCGGGTCCAGTGCCGCCGCCGGATCCTGGAAGACGACCTGGATGTCACGCCGCAGGGCCCGGCGGCTGGCCGGCTTCAGCTCGGCGACGTCGGTCCCCAGCACTTCGATCGAACCAGACTGCGGTGCAACCAGTTCCAGGATCTCGTGTAGCGTCGTCGACTTGCCTGAACCCGACTCGCCGACGATGGCCAGCGTGCGGCCCTGGTGTAGGTCGAAGCTGACGCCGTCGACCGCCCGGACTTCGCCGACGTTGCGGCGAAACAGTACTCCCTTGGTCAACGGGTAGGTCTTGACCAGGTCGCGGACCCGTACCACGACGGGTGATGCATCCGACTCGACGGCGCCGGCCGAAGTGCTGACTCCGTAAACGTCTGACGCACTGCGCCCGACGACGTGCTCGGTGCGGATGCAGGCCGCGTCGTGCTCGGGGGCCACTGGCAACAACGTGGGCTCCGTGGTGCGGCACTCGTCGACGACCAGCGGGCAGCGCGGTCCGAACGGGCATCCTGGCGCCAGATCCGTCAGCGATGGGGGAGCGCCCGGAATCGGCACCAGCCGGGTGCCCTGCGGGGCGTCCAACCGCGGTACCGAACCCAAAAGCCCAACGGTGTAAGGCATCCGGCGATCGCGGTAAACGTCGCTGACGGCCGCGGACTCGACGATCCGGCCGGCATACATCACCAGTGCCCGGTCAGCGAATTCGCCCACCACGCCTAGGTCGTGGGTGATCAGCAGCACCCCGGCGCCGGTGACGTCGCGTGCTGTCTTGAGCACCTCGAGGATCTGCGCCTGCACGGTGACGTCCAAAGCGGTGGTCGGCTCGTCGCAGATCAACAGGTCGGGATCGTTGGCGATCGCGATCGCGATCACCACACGCTGGCGTTCGCCACCGGACAACTCGTGCGGAAACGCCCGCGCGCGCCGCTGCGGCTGAGCGACGCCGACCAGGTCCAGCAACTCGACCGCGCGCTGGCGGGCGGCACGCTTTCCAGCGCCTGGCTGGTGCACCTCGATGGCCTCGGCAATCTGATCGCCGACGGTGTAAACCGGCGTCAGCGCCGACATCGGGTCCTGAAAGACCATCCCGACCGTGTTGCCGCGCAACCGCGACATCGCATCGTCGGGCAGACCGATCAGTTCGTTGCCCTGCAGTTGCACCGAACCTCGGACGTCGGCGTACTCCGGAAGCAGCGACACCACCGACATCGCTACCGTCGACTTCCCCGAACCGGACTCGCCGACAATCGCCACCACCTCGCCCGCGTTGACATGAAAGTCGATGCCGCGCACCGCCCTCAGCGGTGATCCTGCGGCGGGGAAGCTGACTGCCAGGTTGGTGACGTCCAGTAGCCGGCTCACGGGCGCCCACCTCGGGACCCCGGATCGAGCGCATCGCGCAGACCGTCACCGGTAACGTTGGCGCACACCAGGATCAGCACCAGTACCCCGGCGGGAAACAGGAATACCCATGGGAACGTCGTCGCCGACTGGGTACCGTCGGCGATCAGCGTGCCCAGCGACACGTCGGGGGGCTGGATACCGAAGCCGAGGAAACTCAGCCCGGTTTCGGCGAGGATCGCGACCGCGACGTTGAGCGCCGTGTCGATGATCAGGATCGACGCGACGTTCGGTACCACGTGGTGGGTGATGATCCGCCGGCTGGGCACGCCCATATACCTTGCGGCGCGGATAAATTCGCGTTCGCGCAGGCTCATCGTCATGCCGCGGACCATCCGGGAGCTGACCATCCAGCCGAAACCCGACAGCAGCGCCACCAGCACCAGCACGTTGCCGGAGCTTTTGGTACGGGGCGTCAGGATCATGATCAACAGGAACGCCGGCACGACGAGCATGAGGTCGACGAACCACATCAGCGCGCGATCGCGCCAGCCGCCGAAGTAGCCGGAGATCGATCCCACAGTTGCAGCGATACCGGTCGAGATCACCGCCACGCAGACCGCGATCAGCATCGACTTCTGCATACCCCGCAAGGTCTGGGCCAATAGATCCTGGCCAAGAGCGTTGGTGCCCAACCAGTGTCGGGCATTCGGCGGCTGCAGCAGCGCGTTGAAGTCGAGGTCGCTGTAGGAATACGGCAGCAGCGATGGCATCGTGTAGCAGCCGACGAACAGCACCAGCAGCGTCAGCAGCGACGCCACCGCCGATCGGCGGCGCAGGAAGCGGCGCAACACCAACGTCCGGCGGGATGCGAATGCGGGTGCGGTCACGACACCCGAACCCTGGGATCG
>NZ_JBYCLD010000025.1:0-24248 GCF_057473725.1 Mycobacterium sp. TH-M11
AGCCGGACCCTGACGCGACCCACCTCTACCCGCGGCGGAGCGGTCGGTCGCAAACCCACATGCGCCAATGCGGCCCAAGCGCACAAGCGTGCTCACCGAACTCGCCGACCAGCCCACGTCAGAATGCTTGGCGGGTTCAACAACCATTCACCGGCGTCGGCAGTTATCGGCGTGAGCACGGTGGATCAGCGCAGTCAGGCCCGCCGATATTGATCAGAACGGGCATTCGCTAAGCTTTACTTTACTTAGGAAAGCCTGCCTTCATTTTGGCTGCAGAATGCGATATACGAATTCATTCAATGAGCCTAACTTTACTTAGGAAAACCTGATCTCAATAAGTGCAACCTTCGTTGCAACCACCTCTGACCTGCTATAGCGTGGGCGCCATGCCAAATCACAGCACTCCCGAAACGCAGTTTCACACACTCCTGCAAGCGCAAATCAGAAACGAATTCACCGCGACTCAGCAATACACCGCCATTGCAGTGCATTTTGACAATGACGACCTGCCGCAACTGGCCAAATTCTTTTACCAGCAGGCCAGTGAGGAACGCGAACACGCGATAAAGATGACAAAGTACTTCATCGACCGCGATTTCGGGGTCGAAATCCCGGGAGCCGACGAGGCGCGCAATAATTTCGACACCGCGCGCGACGCGATCGCGCTGGCACTCGACTTGGAGCGCACGGTCACCAAGCAAATCAGCGCCCTGGCGGCCGCGGCCCGCGATGAAGGCGACTACCTCGGTGAACAGTTCATGTGGTGGTTCCTCGAAGAGCAGCGCGAAGAAGAGGCCACGATGATGACGCTGCTGCGCGTCGCCGAGCGCGCCGCAGACAACCTGTTCGATCTCGAGGATTTCGTCGCCCGAGAGATCAACTCCTAAGCCCGTGTCCGATAGGCCGCCGAGCCGGTGTCCATGACCGCCGGCTCGGCGGCCTCGTCAAAAAAACCGCACTACGACCCGTAACCGCGCCGCTTGGGCTCAACCTCGGGTTTCCAAGGACCCACCCCGTGCCCCGTCCAACGGTTAGGCTTTTGCCGTGGTGGCCAAGCGATGCGCCGCCCAGCAACCACCAGGTTCGCGGCGAAGACCGGATTGTGTAGCGGCTGTGCGGGCGCTACCGCGCGCCCGCAGCCAGGTCTACTCCGAGCGCATTGACCGGCGTCGCCGGATCCTGAACCTCACCGCGACGATGGCGGTCTTCATCAGCGCCGGCTTCGGCATTGTCCAGATCATCGCATCGCCACACCTGTGGTGGACGGGACTGGTCAACATCATTGCCGCGGCGATCTACGCCACCGTGCCGATGCTGCACCGGTTCGGCGAACTGATTGCGCCGCTGACATTCATTGGTACCGCGTACCTGTCGATCTTCACGATCTGCTGGTTCGTCGGCACCGGCTCAGGGTTGCAGTTCTACTTCCTGGTCGCGGCCTGTCTGATCGTGCTGCAGCTTGGCGTCGACCGCATTTTCCTCGCCTCGATATTGGCAGCCATCGCCGCCGGCATGGTGATCACGCTGCAATTCCTGGTTCCCCGCGACACCGGCGCCCAACCGGCATGGGCGCTGTCGCTGAGCTTTATCGTCACCACCATTTCGGCGTGCGTCATGGTGGTGACGACCGTTTGGTACGCGGTGCGCGAGATCGTGCGTGCCGAAGCGGCCATGGAACTGGAATACGAGCGCTCCGAAGCACTGCTGGCGAATATCCTTCCGGTCAGCGTCGCCGAACGTCTAAAAGACCCGGCGCGCAACGTCATTGCCGATAAGTACGAAGACGCATCGGTACTGTTCGCCGATATCGCCGGCTTCACCGAGCGCGCCAGCGATATGCCACCGGATCAATTGATCCTGTTCTTGGACAAGCTTTACGGCGATTTCGATGCCCTGGTTGACAAGCATGGTCTGGAGAAGATCAAGGTCAGTGGCGACTCATACATGGTGGTCAGCGGAGTGCCGCAGCCGCGTTCCGATCATGTCCAGGCACTGGCAGATTTCGCCGTCGACATGGCTGAAGTCGCACGCGTTCTGAAGGATTCACGAGGTGATCCGCTGCCTCTGCGAATCGGATTGGCGTCCGGGCCCGTGGTCGCGGGCGTCGTGGGGTCACGCCGATTCTTCTACGACGTCTGGGGGGATGCGGTCAACGTCGCGTCCCGAATGGAATCCACCGATTCGGTCGGACGGATCCAAGTGCCGGAGGACGTTTACCGGCGCCTGAAAGACGATTTTGTGTTGCAGGAGCGGGGCGATATCGAAGTCAAGGGCAAGGGTTTTATGCGCACCTGGTATCTGGTCGGGCGCAAGCCTGATGCCGGTTCCGGTGACGTCCGCGCGAAGGCACCGCAAACGGCCGGGGTCTGACACTTCGCATATCTTCCGCCTTGGCGCCCCGGTGTGGGAAACTTCCAGACATGGAAACCATTGCAGCTCCAAAGTTGTTGCCACATTTATGGAAGTCGACCCTGTTGTCGGGGATCCTGTCGCTGACCCTGGGCATTTTGGTTTACGTTCTGCCGGAACGTTCCATACTCGTCGCGGCAGCCCTATTCGGGATCTACTTGCTGGTGACCGGTGCTGTACAAGTGTTCTTCGCGTTCGCGCTACATGTCAGCGCGGGCGGCCGGGTGTTGTCGTTCGTCAGCGGGGCCGCCTCACTGGTGTTGGCTGTGCTGTGTTTTCGGCACTTCGGCAAAGATCCCCTCCTCGCGATTCTTCTGCTGGCCATCTGGATTGGCGTGGGCTTCATCTTTCGCGGTGTGGCTACGTCGATCTCGGCCATCAGCGATCCTTCTCTGCCCGGCCGTGCTTGGCAGATCTTCCTGGGCGTGATCAGCCTGTTGGCCGGCATCGTAATGCTCGCCGCGCCCTTGGAGAGCATCGACATCCTGACGTTTGTCGTCGCCATCTGGCTGATCGTGATCGGGCTGTTCGAGATCGTGTCGTCCTTCGGCATTCGCAGCGCCACGCGCAGGATGGAGAAGGCGCTGACAGAAGGATTGCCAAAGGCCTCTTGACGACCTGTGTTAAGGCGCACACTCTGATCACAGACGCCACAGCCATCTACTACACTGCGTCGTAGCAACTCGGCCCAGTCGTCCAGGAGATGACAAATGAACGTTGTCGATGTATCGCGGTGGCAGTTCGGCATCACCACCGTCTATCACTTCATCTTCGTGCCGCTGACCATAGGTTTGGCGCCGCTGATCGCCGTCATGCAGACAGCATGGTTGGTCACCGACAACGTGGCCTGGTATCGGCTCACCAAGTTCTTCGGCAAGTTGTTCTTGATCAACTTCGCGATCGGGGTGGCGACCGGGATCGTGCAGGAGTTCCAATTCGGGATGAATTGGAGCGAGTACTCCCGCTTTGTCGGTGACGTCTTCGGCGCACCACTGGCAATGGAGGGTCTGGCCGCGTTCTTCTTCGAATCCACCTTCCTCGGGTTGTGGATCTTCGGCTGGACCCGGCTACCCCGCCTGGTACACCTGGCATGCATCTGGATCGTCGCGATCGCCGTCCAAGCGTCCGCGTTTTTCATCATCTCCGCGAATTCCTTCATGCAGCACCCGGTCGGCGCCCACTACAACCCGAAAACCGGACGGGCCGAGCTGACCAGCATCGTGGCGTTGCTGACCAACAACACCGCCCAGCAAGCGTTTTTGCACGCTTTAACCGGCGGATTGCTGACCGCGGCCACGTTCGTCGCCGCGGTTAGCGGGTGGTGGATGGTCCGCGGCAAAGACGACGACGATGCCCGCACGATGTACCGCCCGGCTGCCATCCTCGGATGTTTCGTCGTGCCGGCCGCCGCGGTCGCGTTGTTGTTCACCGGCGACGCGCAAGGCAAGCTCATGTTCCGCCAGCAGCCGATGAAGATGGCATCGGCGGAAACACTGTGCGACACTGCCACCGACCCCGACTTCTCCGTGTTGACCATCGGCACGCACAACGACTGCCAGCACGTCACCCGGGTGATCAAGCTGCAGTACGCATTGCCATTTTTGGCCGAAGGCCGGTTCAGCGGCGTGACGCTGCAAGGGGTGAACGACCTGCAACGCGAATACCAGCAGCGCTTCGGGCCCGGCGACTACCGGCCGAACCTGTTCGTCACCTACTGGTCATTCCGGATGATGATCGGATTGCTGGCGATTCCGCTGCTGTTCGCGCTGGCCGCATTGTGGCTCACACGCGGCGGATACATCGCGAACCAGCGCTGGTTTGCCCGGTTCGCGCTGATTGCCATCCCCACGCCGTTTCTGGCCAACATCGCCGGCTGGGTATTCACCGAAATGGGCCGCCAGCCATGGATTGTCGCGCCCAATCCGACCGGCGACCCGCGGGTGCGCTTCACCGTGCACGAAGCGGTCTCACACCACGCCTCGGCCGTCGTCGTCACCTCGCTGGTCACCTTCACGCTGATCTACGCGGCTCTGGCGGTGATCTGGTTCTGGCTACTCAAGCGGTACATCGCCGAAGGGCCCCTGGAGCACGACGCAGAACCGGCTCCGCCGCAACCACCCAGCAACGAAGAAGTGGCACCACTGTCCTTCGCCTACTAAAGCCTGCTGACCAAGGGAGCTGACGAATGGGATTGCAAGAGTTGTGGTTCGGCGTCATCGGGCTACTGTTCCTCGGCTTCTTCATTCTCGAAGGCTTTGACTTCGGTGTGGGGATGCTGATGGCGCCCTTTGCCCGCGTCAGTGCCGGTGACGCGGAACCTCATCGTCGCGCCGCGCTCAACACGATCGGACCGGTCTGGGACGGCAACGAGGTCTGGCTGATCACCGCTGGCGCAGCGATGTTCGCGGCATTCCCCGGCTGGTACGCCACCGTGTTCTCGACGCTGTATCTGCCACTGCTGGCCATCGTGGTTGGCATGATCGTGCGGTCGGTCGCCATCGAATGGCGCGGGAAGGTCGACGACCCCCGGTGGCGCCGGTGGGCAGACATCGGAATCGCCACGGGTTCGTGGCTGCCGGCTGTGCTGTGGGGCGTGGCTTTCGCGATCTTGGTGCGCGGGCTCCCGGTTGACGCCGACGGACAGGTCGCTTTGTCGATCGGCGACGTCCTCAACACCTACACGCTGCTGGGCGGCCTGGCCACCGCGGGCCTTTTCCTGTTCTACGGCGCGGTTTTCGTCAGCCTGAAAACAGCGGGAGCCATCCGCGATGACGCCCATCGCTTCGGTAAGTACCTGGCGCTGCCGGTAACCGGACTGGTCGCGGCGTTCGGGCTGTGGACGCAACTGGCCCATGGCAAGCAGTGGACATGGCTGGTGCTGGGGGTTGCGGTGGTCGCCCAATTGACTGCTGTCGCGCTGGTATGGCGTCGTGTGTCCGACGGCTGGGCGTTTACGTGCACCGCACTGGTCGTGGCAGCAGTCGTCGTTCTGTTGTTCGGCGCGCTCTACCCAAACCTGGTGCCCTCGACGCTGAGCAAGCAGTGGAACGTGACGATCTACAACGCGTCGTCAACCCCGTATACCCTCAAAATCATGACCTGGGTGACCGCAGTCATGGCGCCGTTCACCGTGATCTACCAGGGCTGGACGTATTGGGTTTTCCGGCAACGGATCTCGGCTGACCACATACCGCCTTCCATAGGGCTGGCGAGGCGGGCGAGCTGAGCGCGAGCAGCCGGGGACCATTGGATCCCCGGCTCTGGCGAACATCACCGGCACTTCGCCAATTTCTAGTAGCGACAACGATTTGCGGCGCCGTCATTTCCGGGTGCGCGACCGGATCAGCAATTCTATTGGCACACATCGTGTCCCGGGTGATCACCGATCCGTCCGCGCGCAGCGTCGACAGGTGGGCACCGTTGTTGGCCGTCCTCGTCGCGGTGTGGTCGGTGCGCTCGGTGACACACTGGCTACAGGCCCGCCTCGGCCAACGGGGAGCCAGCGCCGTGATCGCCGACCTCAGCGGCCAGGTTCTGAGTGCCGTGACCGCCTATCCGCCGAGGCACTTGGCGGCGCACCGCGACGCCGCCGCCGCGGTGGTCACCCGTGGACTCGACGCGCTGCGGCCGTATTTCACTTCTTACCTGCCCGCGCTGGTGCTCGCGGCGATCCTCACCCCGGCCAGCGCAGTCGTGGTTGGTCTGTACGACGTGGAGTCGGCGGTGATCGTTGTGATCACGTTGCCGTTGATCCCGGTCTTCATGGTGCTGATCGGGCTGGCGACGGCCGAGCGGTCCGCGGCCGCGCTCGAAGCGATCGCTACGTTGCAGGCCCGGTTGCTGGACCTGATCGCCGGAATTCCGACGCTGCGTGCGCTCGGGCGTGCTGCCGGACCAGAAGGGCGTATCGCCGAACTGGCCGCGGTGCAACGACGTTCGACCATGGCTTCGCTGAAGATCGCGTTTCTGTCGGCGCTTGTGCTGGAACTTCTCGCCACCTTGAGCGTCGCCATGATCGCGGTCGGCATCGGAATGCGGCTGGTCTTCGGCCATATCTCCCTGACCACTGGGTTGACCGTGCTGCTGCTTGCTCCTGATGTCTACCGGCCATTGCGACGCATCGGTGTGGAATTCCATGCCGCACAGGACGGCCGGGCCGCTGCCGACAAGGCGTTCGCGCTGATCGAGGGTGCCGCAGGTGCCGCCCCCACCGCGCCGGGTACCCGTACCGTCGCGGTGGTGGGTGCGGTGATCGTTCTCGAGAATCTGAGCGTCGCAGGTCGAGACGGGTTGTGCCCCCGAGGACTCAGCGCGGTGGTTCGTCCAGGTCAGGTGACCGTGCTCACCGGCGCGAACGGCGCAGGAAAGAGCACGACGCTTCAGGTCGTGGCTGGAATCACCGCGGCCACCGGCGGTTCGGTCACCGTGGCCGGGATCTCGACGACCGAACTCGAACCGGCCGCATGGTGGCGGCAGCTGTCGTGGCTGCCACAGCGCCCCGTTCTGATCCCAGGCACCGTCGCTGACAACCTGTCGCTGTTCGGCGCGCTCGATGATATCGAACGTGCCTGCGCGACATCAGGATTCGATAGCGTGCTCAGCGATCTGCCAGACGGGTTCGACACGGTCATCGGAAGCGGCGGCGTCGGACTTTCGCTCGGGCAGCGGCAGCGCCTCGGCCTGGCTCGAGCACTCGGGTCGCCGGCACCGCTGCTGCTGCTCGACGAACCCACCGCCCACCTGGACGTCGTAACCGAGGCCCGGGTGCTGCGGGCTGTCGTGGACCGGGCCCGAACCGGCGCCACCGTGATCCTGGTCGGCCACCGGGAGTCAGTCGTCGGCATCGCCGACCGCATCGTCGAGGTGACCGGAACCGGTGACATCGCTCGTGTTCACGTCTGATCCGCTGCTTGCTGCGGTGCGCCTGCTGCAGCCGCGAATTCCCCGCCTGCTGTTGGCGATTACGCTCGGCGTGCTGTCGCAGGGCAGCGCGTTGGCGTTGGCGGGGCTCTCGGCCTGGTTGATTACCCGTGCGTGGCAAATGCCGCCGATACTGGACCTGTCGATCGCTGTGGTCGCGGTCCGAACTTTCGCGATCTCCCGTGGTGTGCTGCACTATTGCGAGCGGTTGGTCAGTCACGACACCGCATTGCGTGCCGGTGGCCGTGCCCGCACGCTGGTCTACCACCGACTGGCGCATGGTCCTGCCGAACTTGCCGCTCAATTGCACAGCGGTGAGTTGGTTACGCGATTCGGCGCCGATGTCGACCAGTTGGCCGACGTCCTGGTCCGCTCGTTGCTGCCGTTCAGTGTCGCCGCTGTGCTCGCTGTGGCGGCGATCGTGACCGTCGGCGTGATCTCGCCGCCGGCCGGTGCGATCATGGCCGCATGCTTGTTGGCCGCTGACGTCGTCGCGCCCCTGCTGGCCGCGAAAGCGGCTTCGGCTCAGGAAGAAATTGCACACGAACAACATTCCGCTCGCGACGTATCGGCGATGCTGGCCCTCGAGCATGCGGACCAGCTTCGAGTGGCGGGCAGGTTGAGCGATATCGTTCGGGATTCGCAACGGCGTCAGCGCCGTTGGGGTGAGGTCATCGACGTCGCGGCCCGGCCGGCGGCGTTCGCGGAAGCGATGACCACCGCGGCGATCGGCGTCAGTGTGGTCGGCGCCGCCGTGGCAGGGATCGGTATGGCCGGCTCGCTGGCGCCGACGACGCTCGCGGTCCTGATGCTTGTGCCGCTGTCGGCGTTCGAGGCGTCGACCTCGCTATCGCCCGCGGCCGTCCAGTTGACGCGTTCCCGGTTGGCGGCCCGCCGCCTCCTCGAGCTGAGTCCCAGCGGGAACACGTTGCCGGTCGCCGCGGCGGTCGCAAGTCCGGCGGGGCCGTCGACTGGACACTTGACCAGCGCCGACCTGGTGGTGGGACATCGGAGTCGCCACGCCTCCGTCGCTGTGACGGTCGACCTGCCGCCGGGTGCCAGGCTCGCGATCACCGGCCCCAGCGGCGCCGGCAAGACGACACTGCTGATGACCCTGGCAGGTCTGCTCGAACCGTTGCACGGCCAGGTCACGTTGAACGGAACACCGTTGCGGCTTCGCGACGAAGCTGAAATCCGCAGAGCGGTAGTATTTTTCGCAGAAGATGCGCACATCTTCGCGACAACTGTCCGGGACAACCTGTTGGTCGCGCGCGGCGATTGCCCGGATCGGCCATTGCTCGACGCGCTCAGACAGGTCGGCCTCGATGAGTGGCTGGCCGGGCTACCGGACGGACTTGACACGGTCATGTCTGGCGGCGCGCGCGCCTTGTCGGCCGGTCAGCGCCGGAGGCTGCTGCTCGCCCGGGTGCTCATTTCGCCCGCACCGATTGTGCTGCTCGACGAGCCCACCGAGCATATGGACGCCGATTCCGCCGACACGATTCTCGGCCAACTGTTGAACCCCGCGGGTGGCCTGATCTCCCCGGAGCGGACAGTCGTGGTGGCTACCCACCACCTGCCGATCGGCTTTCAATGCCCGAATCTGGCGATCGGTACCACGCGGTAGCGTTGAGGGCAGTCGCCTATGACGGTTGAGTGAGAGAGCGAGCGATGACCGGATCGTCGGATCAGCCGGTTCGACGGGATAACCCTGCGGAAGTACCGCACACCGGGCCGCTGTATCCGTACCCGCCCGGCTATCTCCCGCCCCCGCCACCGGTCGCGCCGAAGAACGGCTTCGGGGTCGCAGCACTGGTGCTGGCCGTTGTCGGCCTGCTCGCTGTCGCAACGGTATTGGCTCCCATCGCGTTGGGCGCCATCGCCGTCGTCGCCGGTGCCGTCGGGCACGGCCGGGCCAAGCGCGGGACCGCCAACAATGACGGGGTCGCCATCGCAGGCATTGTGCTGGGCGCGTTGGCGATCGTCGTCGGCGTGGCGTTCATCGCCATCTGGATGGCCGTCTGGAAGGACGTCCGCGGCGGCGACTACATCGCCTGCATGCAGAAAGCCGGCAACAACCCAGCCGCAGAACAGCAGTGCGCGGATCAGTTCCGACACAGCGTGCAAGACCGTCTGCATGTCTCGTTGACTCCGGCATCGACGCGCTAGAGTCGTTCTGCGCCAAAGCTTTACCGGTTGTCCGGAAAGTACTTCACCAGGCCTTCTTGCACCACGGTGGCTACCGGCCTCCGAGAGCGGTCGAAGAAATAGCCGGTACCAAGGCCGCGCGAATCCGCCGCAACCGGCGACGACGTCGAATACAGGTGCCACTCGTTGAAGTTCACCTGACGGTGAAACCAGACCGAATGATTTACCGTCGCCGCGAAAATGCGGTCATATCCCCACGAAAGTCCATGTGTCGTAATGATCGAATCGAGCACTGTGGTGTCCGAGGAATACAGCATGGTCGCGATGTGCAGGACCGGATCGCTCGGCAGCTCCCCGTCGGCCTTGACCCACACCCTGTTGTGGGCAAGCTTATTGCCGTTTTCGCGCATCACCCAGGACGGCTCGTTGGTGTACCGCCATTCGATGGGCTGCAAGGCATTGACGAACAGCGGCACCCGGTGCTCGTAGCCACGGAGCCGCTCCGGCAGCGTGGGCACGTCCTCGGGATCGGCGACGTCGGGTGGCTCGACGTGATGCTCCAGACCGCTGCCGCCGGCAAGGTAGGAAATCATCACTGTCGCCAGCAGCATGCCGTCCTGCGTCACGTCGACCCGACGGTTCGCGAAGCGGCGCTCGTCGCGTAGCCGGATCACCTGGAACCGCATGTCCTTGGCCGGGTCGCCACCGTTGATGAAGTGTGCCGAGAGCGCGTTGGGCGGCAGGTTGCGGGCCCGCGTGCGGCTGGCCGCCACGAACGACTGCGCCATCATCAGACCGCCGAATGTCCGCGGCGGATTCTTGCTCGGGTGTGCTCCCACGAAGACGTCGTCGCCCTCGTGGTGCAGGTCCAGCACCTCTATCAACTCGTCGAAGTCAGACACCGGGCTTAGCCTAACGGCCTAACGGTCCGTCTCGGTCAGACGTCGTCTTCGCCAATGCGGTGCACATGAATCATGTTGGTCGATCCGACGGTGCCCGGCGGTGCGCCCGCAACGATCACCACCGTGTCGCCGCGCTTGTAGCGGCCGAGCGACAGCAGCGATTTGTCGACCTGGCGAATCATGCCGTCGGTGGTCTGCATGATCCCCACGATGAACGTCTCGGTGCCCCACGTCATCGACAGCTGGCTGCGAACTTCGGGCAGCGGAGTGAAGGCCAGCAGCGGCAACGGCGTGTGCAGTCGCGCAAGCCGACGAACCGTATCGCCGGATTGGGTGAAGGCAACCAGCGCCTTGGCATCCAGCCGTTCGCCGATGTCGCGGGCGGCGTAGCTGATCACGCCGCGCTTGGTCCGCGGTACATGCGTCAGCGGCGGCGCGGCGGTCGAATTCTCTTCCACTGCGCAGATGATCCGGGCCATCGTCTGGACCGCCGCCAACGGATACTTGCCCACTGACGTCTCACCGGACAGCATCACCGCGTCGGCGCCGTCGAGCACGGCGTTGGCCACGTCGGATGCCTCCGCCCGTGTCGGCCGCGAATGCTCGATCATCGATTCGAGCATCTGAGTCGCCACGATCACGGGTTTGGCGTTCTCCCTTGCCATCTGGATGGCACGCTTTTGAACCAGCGGCACCTCTTCCAACGGCAACTCCACGCCGAGATCGCCGCGGGCGACCATCACCGCGTCGAAAGCCAGCACGACCGCTTCGAGATTGTCGATTGCCTCGGGCTTCTCCAGCTTCGCGATCACCGGCACCCGCCGGCCAACGCGATCCATCACCTCATGCACCAACTCGACGTCCGACGGAGAGCGGACGAACGACAGCGCCACCATGTCGACGCCAAGGTGCATCGCAAACTCGAGATCGTCGATGTCTTTCTCCGACAAGGCAGGCGCCGAGACGCTCATGCCGGGCAGCGACATTCCTTTGTTGTTGCTGACCGGACCGCCTTCGGTGACGATGCACACCACGTCGTCGCCGTCGATGTGGTCGACCACCAAACCGACGTTGCCGTCGTCGACCAGGACTCGGTCGCCGGGCAACGCATCCTTGGCCAGCTGTTTGTAGGTAGTCGATACGCGGTCGTGGTTGCCTTCGCAGTCCGCGACGGTGATCCGCACGGTTTCGCCGTCGGCCCAGTAGGTCGGCCCGTCGGCGAAGCGCCCGAGCCGGATCTTGGGACCCTGCAGATCGGCCAGCACACCCACCGCGCGGCCGGTTGCGTCGGAGGCGGCGCGCACGCGGTCATAGGAGGTTTTGTGATCGCTGTAGTCGCCGTGACTGAAGTTGAGCCTGGCGACGTCCATCCCCGCCTCGACCAGCGCTCTGACCGACCCTTCGGTGCTGGTGGCCGGACCGAGAGTACAGACGATCTTTCCGCGTCTTGCCACGAAAATTAGCATAGTCGCGCAAGCTGACCATCTCGCGTCAGCTCCGCTTCGGGCAGTGGGCTAACCGGTGTGCAACGTGGGAACGAAGGGGAATCCGGGCAGGTTGCGGACCACCGTCCACGCGAAAAGTGTGATCATCGCCGCTGCAGCCGCCGGGAGTGTCAATGGCACTTTCCCGCTGCGGCGGCGCAGCAGCATCCATCCGGCCAGCGCTGGGAGTCCGATCAGAAACAACACGTTGTCGTTGACCGCCGCGGCGAGATCACCGTGCAGCACATCATGGACCATCCGCAGTGTGCCGCATCCGGGGCAGTTCAAGCCGGTGAGCAAGTGGAACGGACAGACCGGAAAGATCGAGTCCGGCTGATGCGGGTCGACCAGGCTGATGTAGGCCAGCGCGCCCGCCACCAGGGCGCCGAACAAGGCATACCGACGCGGCGGACCCCAGCGTGCGGCTGGGCGGTGAGCACCGTGCGCGGCCGGGCCAGACATCAGTCGTCGTCCGGCCTGGCTTGGGTCGACTGCGGCTCGTCGGCCTCGGACTCGTCGGAAGAGGTTGCCCCGGCGCTGCCTTCTGCAGGCGTGCCGCCCCCGGCGGCATCGGCATCCTCGGTGGGCCCGGCGAGTTGCGCATCGTCGGCCGCGTCGCCGGGCGCCTCCGGCCGCTCGACCTCGACCTCGGGCGGGTCGACCTCAGCCGCGTCCGCCTCCGCGACGACGGGGTCGGCTTCGGGGGCCTCTGGGATCTCGGGCTTTGGGCTCTCGGGCTTTGGGCTGTCGGGCTCGGTTTCGTTGTCGGCGGCGAGCACCGGCGGAGTCAGCTCGGGTGAATCAGTCTGGTTTGTCTCAGGATTGGACTCGTCGATGGAGTCCGGCTCCAGCAATTCGGCAGCCGATCCGCTGAGCGTCGCTGGATCCTCGCGGCCCTTGGGCGCCAGGATCACATACACCACCGCGCCGATGAGCACGAAGGTCGACGTGAAGGAGTTGATCCGGATGCCGGCAATGTGGGTGGCCGTGTCGTCACGCAGCAACTCAACCCAGAACCGGCCCACGCAGTACAGCCCGACATAGGCGGCGAACAACCGGCCGTGCCCGATCGTGAAGCGTCGGTCGATGACGATCAGAATCGCGAAAACCAACAGGTTCCAGAGCATTTCGTACAGAAAGGTCGGTTGGACGACCATCGCGAGCTGCCCGGTTGACATCCCGTCAAGGGAATGCACATCGACGAACCCGGCCGGATCGCGGCGGTAGAAGATTTCCAGGCCCCACGGCATCGTGGTCTCGCGACCGTAAAGCTCTTGGTTGAAATAATTTCCGAGGCGTCCAATCGCCTGCGCGAGAACTATGCCCGGCGCGATCGCGTCACCGAAGGCCGGCAGCGGAATGTCCCGGCGTCGGCAGGCAATCCACGCACCGACCCCGCCCAGCGCGACAGCGCCCCAGATTCCCAGGCCGCCGTCCCAGATGCGCAGCGCAGCAACCGGGCCCGCACCACCGGCTCCGAAATACGTCCGCCAGTCGGTGGCCAGGTGATACAACCGGCCACCGACAAGCCCGAACGGAACGGCCCACAACGCGATGTCGTAGATCACCCCGCGCTCTCCGCCGCGAGCCTCCCAGCGACGGTCGCCGATCAGCAGCGCCGCGATGATTCCGGCGATGATGCACAACGCATAGGCCCGGATCGGGATCGGACCCAGATGCCACACTCCCTGCGGCGGGCTGGGGATGTAGGCGAGGACGGTCGTGGTCACGGGGTCGAATTCCTCTGGCGGACACCGGCAGCGAGTTCTTCACTCAGTGCACGCATCGCGGCCACGCTCTCGGCGAGCGCGGAGACCAGCGCCGAACCCACGATGACACCGTCGGCGTAGCCGGCGATCTCGGCGGCCTGGTCGCGCGACCGAACACCCAGTCCGACTCCGACGGCGATATCAGAAACCTCTTTGACCCTGCCGACCAACTCCGGAGCGGCGTTCGACACCACGTCGCGGGCGCCGGTCACCCCCATCGTCGAAGCGGCATAGACGAATCCGCGCGACGCGGCGACGGTATCCGCCAGGCGCTGAGGTGTCGAGGACGGGGCGACCAGGAAGATGCGATCGAGGTGATGCCGCTCGGCGGCTGCAAGCCAGTCGTCTGCCTCGTCGGGGATCAGGTCCGGCGTGATCAATCCGTACCCCCCCGCCGCGGACAAGTCGCGGGCGAAAGCATCAACCCCGTAGCGCAGCACCGGGTTCCAGTACGTCATGACGACGGCACGCCCCCCCGCCGCACTGATCGCCTCGACGGCGGCCAAGGTGTCGCGCACCCGTACGCCAGCGCGCAGCGCAACCTCCGCGGCGTTGGCGATCACCGGGCCGTCCATCCCGGGGTCCGAGTAGGGAACGCCGACTTCGATGAGGTCGCAGCCGGATTCGGTCAACGCCTGCATGGCATCGATCGACGTCGGGACGTCGGGATACCCGGTCGGCAGATAGCCGATCAGCGCCGCCCGGTGTTCGGCGCGGCATGCCCTGAAAAGTGCTTGCAGGCGGCTCGTTTCACTCTGCTCGACGGTCATGGTTTCGGGTCCAGCAACCCAAACCACTGCGCGGCGGCTTCCACATCTTTGTCTCCACGTCCGGAAAGATTTACGACAATGATGGCGCCGCTGCCCATCTCGAAGCCAAGCTGGAGCGCGCCGGCGATGGCGTGTGCCGATTCGATCGCCGGGATGATGCCTTCGGTCCGGCACAGCAGCCGAAACGCCTCCATCGCCTCGGTGTCGGTGATCGGACGGTATTCGGCTCGCCCACTGTCCTTCAGCCAGGCATGCTCGGGACCCACACCGGGATAATCCAGGCCCGCCGAGATCGAGTGCGACTCGATGGTCTGCCCATCCTCGTCTTGCAGCAGGAACGAGAACGATCCCTGGAATGCGCCGGGCGAACCGCCGGCGAATGTTGCGGCGTGGCGGCCGGTTTCGACGCCGTCGCCGGCAGCCTCGTAACCAACCAGTCGGACTCTGGGATCGTCGAGAAAGGCATGAAAGATGCCGATCGCGTTGGATCCCCCGCCCACGCAGGCGGTGACGGCGTCGGGCAGACGCCCGGCCTGATCCTGGATCTGCACCCGCGTTTCGAGTCCGATCACCCGCTGGAAGTCGCGCACCATCATCGGAAACGGGTGCGGCCCAGCCGCGGTGCCGAAGCAGTAGTAGGTGTTGTCGGCGTTGGTCACCCAGTCGCGGAACGCGTCGTTGATGGCGTCTTTGAGAGTTTTCGATCCGGACTCGACCGACACGACCTCGGCGCCCAGCAGGCGCATCCGGGCGACGTTGAGCGCCTGTCGGGCGGTGTCGACAGCGCCCATGTAGATCACGCAGTCCAGCCCGAGCAGCGCGCACGCGGTGGCGGTGGCCACGCCGTGCTGGCCGGCACCGGTTTCGGCGATCACTCGCGTCTTACCCATCTGACGAGCCAGCAAGGCCTGCCCGAGCACGTTGTTGATCTTGTGAGAACCAGTGTGGTTCAGATCTTCTCGCTTGAGGAAGATCCGGGCTCCGCCGGCGTGCTCAGTGAGCCGGGTCGCCTCATACAGCGGCGACGGCCGACCGGTGTAGTGGGTTTGCAAACGGTCGAGCTCATCGAGGAAGGCCTGATCGGTGCGCACCTTCTCGTAGGCGGCGGTGACGTCCTCGATGACCGCCATCAATGCCTCGGCGACAAAGCGGCCACCGTAGACACCGAAATGACCACGAGCGTCGGGATCGTGGCGGGTGGGTTCAGCGACCGCGGCGCTGGAACGCGGAAGGTCCGAGTGCAAGATGTCTGCCATCACAAACGCTCAACGACTAAGCGGCGCATCGGATTCGAGTGGTTTAGCGGGCCGGCTTGGGACACGACGGGTGCTTACCTGCGGTGACCAGGTCGGCGACGGCCGCGCGGGGATCGCCGCTGGTAACCAGGCCCTCCCCGACCAGCACCGCGTCCGCGCCGGCCCCGGCGTAAGCCAGCAGGTCAGCCCGGCCCCGCACACCCGATTCGGCGATCCGGATGATGTCCGACGGGAGGCCGGGCGCGATGCGCGCGAAGCAATCCCGGTCGACCCGCAGAGTCCGTAGGTCACGGGCGTTGACGCCGATGACTCGGGCCCCGGCTTTCAGTGCCCGGTCGGCTTCGCCTTCGGTGTGCACTTCGACAAGTGCTGTCATTCCCAGCGATTCGGTACGCTCCAGCATCGACTCCAGCGCCGGCTGGTCCAGCGCGGCGACAATCAGCAGCAGCATGTCGGCGCCGTGCGCGCGAGCCTCGTGGATTTGGTAGGGGCCCACCACAAAGTCCTTGCGCAACACCGGAACTGACACCGCGGCGCGTACCGAGTCGAGGTCGGCGAGGCTGCCACGGAAGCGGCGCTCTTCGGTCAGCACGCTGATGATTCGGGCGCCGCCGTCTTCATAGGCACACGCGAGGGCGGCTGGGTCGGCGATCGAAGCGAGCTCGCCCGCCGACGGGCTGGCCCGCTTCACTTCGGCGATGACACCGATACCGGCCTCGCGCAACGCGGCCATCACATCACGCGGTGGCGGGGCGGCTTCGGCTTTGGCCTTGATCTCTGGCATGCCCACGACCGCTTCACGAGCGGCAACGTCGACGCGGACTCCCTCGATGATGGAGTCGAGCACGCTTGCCGAACTCATGCTGTCGGTTCCTCTCCCCGGCCGCTGTCTGATGGTTGACGGCGTCGTTCGAGGGTAGCGAGCGCCGCGGTGGCGTCCGTCACCGACCCTCGGTCCCAGGTTCAGGCTCTGGATCGTCGGCAGGGTCGGTCGGGTCACGACCGTCGTCGAGTTCGTCCCACATCGAGCGTTCCGACAGTGCCTCGTCAGCGTGACGTGCCGCGGACCGGCGCGCCGCGGGCGCCAGATATTTCGTGGCGGTAGGCCCGGCCGAGGCGGCTGCGCGCATTAGCAGGGCGGCCGCGACCAGGATGCCGACCGCTGCCACCAGGACGATCACCGGACCCGGGTAGTGACGCTGGCTGCCGACCAGCTCCAGCAACGGAACGTGCGACAGTTCGGCGCCCCGGGCGGCCATGTCGGGAGTCTCCAGCGTGCCGATCGCCAAATATCCCGTTGCCAGGCTGGCCAGAGCCACCAGCACCGCGAGCATCCGCAGCGCCCATCCACGCACCGCGAGCGCCGCCAGCGCGGTGGCCAGCAGCAGCAACGCCAGCGGTAGCAGGGCCGACGACCATCCCGCCCCGGTAAGTGCGACCCGCTTCAGGGGGCCCAAACCGTCGAATGCGTTCAGCTCGACCCACGTCAGCCGCGAGGCTGCCCACAGACCGGCGGCCGCAGCCACCAGCAGAACCTGTGCTGCCCGTATGGCTCGTCGGCCAACGGGGCCGGGCTGGGCGTCAGCCATTGGGGCCGCTCAGGGTCTCCGCGGCGGCAATCGCGTTGAGCACTGCCCGCGCCTTGTTGCGCGCTTCGGTGTATTCATAAGGCCCGTTGGAGTCCGCCACCACCCCGCCGCCGGCCTGCACGTAGGCGGTGCCGTCGCGCATCAACGCAGTTCGGATCGCGATGGCGAAGTCGGCGTTCCCGGCGAAGTCGAGGTAGCCGAGCACGCCGCCGTAGAGGCCGCGCCGGGTTTTCTCGACGTGCTCGATCAGCTCCATCGCGCGCACTTTCGGGGCACCCGACAACGTCCCGGCCGGGAAGCAGGCCGTCACGGCGTCGAGCGCGGTACGGCCGTCGGCCAGCTCCCCGGTGACCGTGGAGACCAGATGCATGACGTGGCTGTAACGCTCGATGTGGCTGTAGTCCTCGACGCGCACACTGCCGGGCACACACACCCGCCCCAGGTCGTTGCGGCCCAGGTCGACCAGCATCAGGTGCTCGGCGCGTTCCTTCTCGTCGGCCAGTAGCTCCTTCGCCAGCAGCTGGTCTTCGTCTTCGGTCTCACCGCGCCACCTGGTGCCGGCGATCGGGTGCGTCGTCGCCCGTCCGTCCTGCACCGTCACCAACGCTTCGGGGCTGGAGCCGGCGATCGAAAACGCTGTTCCCCCTTCGCCATCGGGTACATGAAGCAGGTACATGTATGGGCTGGGATTGGACACGCGGAGCATCCGGTACACCTCGATCGGCTCGACGTGGGTGTCCATCTCGAAACGCTGCGACGGCACCACTTGGAACGCCTCGCCGCGCTCGATCTCCCCCACCAGTCGCTCGACGATCGCGCTGTACTCTTCCACCGTGCGTTGCGCGCGGTGCTGCGGCTCGGGCCGGGTAAAGGTCGCGACGGTCGACGGCAGCGGCTGCTCCAGCGCAGCGGTCATCACGTCGAGTCGCGCGATCGCGTCGTCGTAGGCCGCGTCGACCCGTTCATCGGTGCCGTTCCAGTTCACCGCGTTGGCGATCAGCGTGATGGTGCCCTCGTGGTGATCCACCGCGGCCAGGTCGGTGGCCAGCAGCAGCAGCATGTCCGGCAGATGCAGGTCGTCGACGGCGAGCTCGGGCAGCCGCTCAAGGCGGCGCACCAGGTCGTAGGCGAAAAAGCCGACCATGCCGCCCGACAGCGGCGGCAGTCCCGGCAACGCGGCGGTCGCCAGCAACTCCAACGTCTCGCGCAGCGCCTGCAACGGGTCTCCCCCGGTTGGCGCGTCCTGGGGCACGGCGCCCAGCCACACTGCCTGTCCGTCGCGGACGGTCAGCGCTGATGGGGCCCCGGCCCCGATGAACGACCATCGCGACCACGACCTGCCGTTTTCCGCCGACTCCAGTAAAAAGGTGCCGGGCCGGTTGTCGGCGAGCTTGCGGTATGCGGACAGCGGCGTCTCCGCGTCGGCCAGCACCTTGCGGGTCACCGGCACGACGCGATGCCCGGACGCCAGTACGCGGAACTGTTCCCGCGATGTGGTGGCGGCGGCGATGTTGGCGTGCACGCGGCTATCCTCCCAGACGGGCAGATTTGCTCGGATCGCCACTGGCGTAGCGTGACGGCCATGAAAACCGGTGACACCGTGGCTGACTTCGAACTTCCCGACCAAGCCGGCACGCCGCGAAGGCTCAGCGCGCTGCTCTCCGACGGCCCGGTCGTGCTGTTCTTCTACCCGGCGGCGATGACCCCCGGCTGCACGAAGGAAGCCTGCCACTTCCGCGATCTGGCTCAGGAATTCGCCGCCCTCGGCGCCAACCGGGTCGGCATCAGCGTCGACCCGGTCGACAAACAGGCGAAGTTCGCCGAGTCCCAGCAGTTCGACTACCCGCTGCTGTCGGACACCGATGGCGCGATTGCCCGCCAGTTCGGCGTCAAGCGCGGCCTGTTGGGCAAACTGCTTCCGGTGAAACGCACCACGTTCGTCATCGATACGGATCGCACGGTGCTGGATGTGATCTCCAGCGAATTGAGCATGGATTCCCACGCCGACAAGGCATTGCAAACGTTGCGGGCGCGTAGGTAGGCCAGCGATGCGCCCGGATCGCTGATGGTGGGCCGCGGGACCGACCCTGGGGTAGACAACCTACCGCCGTGGCGTAGTAGGTAGAACAAATATGTAATACATTCTCGTTATGAGTGAAGTATCCATCCGAACGCTCAACCAGGAGACGTCCAAGGTCTTGGCCCGCGTCAAGCGCGGGGAAGAGATACCCTCACTGAGCGCGGCGAGGTAATCGCCCGAATAATTCCGGCTTCCGCCGGCCCTCTCGACTCGCTGATCAGCACCGGCAGAGTGCAACCGGCCACAGCGCATGGCCCGGCACCACGGCCGACGATTCCGATGCGCGGGGACCTCGACGCCGGAACGCTTTTGGAGCGCATGCGCGCCGGGGAACGGTACTAGCGCATGATCTACCTGGAAACCTCGGCGCTGGTCAAACTGATTCGGATCGAACTCGAGTCTGACGCTTTAGATGATTGGCTCGATGAACATACCGAACTACCATGGATCACATCGGCTTTGACCGAAATCGAACTACCCAGAGCCATCCGGGCAGTCGCCCCCGAAGGGCTAGCGGCCGTGCCCTCCGTACTGTCCAGGCTGGACCGTTTTGAAATCGACGCGATCATCCGGTCCACCGCGGTGGCCTACCCCAACCCGGCACTGCGCTCGCTCGACGCGATAGACCTAGCCACCGCTCAAATCGCCGCGTCCGTTGCACCATTGACAGCGTTCGTTACTTACGACACCCGCCTCAAGGAGGCCGCCGAGGCCCTGGGAATGGCGGTCGGCGCGCCCGGGAAAGGGCGATGAAACCTTCCAGTGAAGGTGGAAATAGGAAGGCGCTCGACAAAATCGGCAGAACGAAGTGTTGGGTGACCGGAGGGTGCGACCCCTGCTGCCATCCACCACCGCCACGGTGGTGGCTTTGTAGCATGCTGGCATGCCGCTGAACCCAGGAGACGTGTTCGCCGGATACACGATCGTCAGGCAGCTGGGATCCGGCGGCATGGGCGAGGTGTATCTGGCCCAGCATCCGCGACTGCCCCGCCGTGACGCCCTCAAAGTCCTGCCGGCCGCGCTGACCGCCGACCAGGAGTACCGGCAGCGGTTCAGCCGGGAAGCCGACCTCGCCTCAGAGCTATGGCATCCGCACATTGTCGGCATCCACGACCGCGGTGAATTCGAAGGACAGCTGTGGTTGTCGATGGACTACGTCGACGGAACCGACGCCGCGAAACTGCTGCGTAGTCGCTACCCGTCCGGAATGCCGAAGACCGAAGCGTTCGCGGTCATCAGCGCGATCGCCGATGCCCTGGACTATGCGCATCACCGCGGACTGCTGCACCGCGACATCAAGCCTGCCAACATTCTGCTCAGCGACACCGAACAGCGCGGACGACGGATCTTGTTGGCCGACTTCGGCATTGCGCGGCAGGTCGGCGACATCAGCGGTCTGACCGCCACCAACATGGTGCTCGGGACGACGGCGTACGCCGCACCCGAGCAGCTCATGGGCAAAGCTATCGACGGGCGAGCCGACCAATACGCGCTGGGTTGCACGGCGTTTCATCTACTGACCGGAGCAGCGCCCTACGACGACCCCAACGCGGCGGTGGTGATCTCTCAACACCTGTCCGCGCCGACGCCATCGGTCGGCGATCGGCGGCCCGAGCTCGCCGGCGTCAACGCCGTTATCTCCAAGGCCATGGCGAAAGATCCCGCAGCGCGCTTTGCGAGCTGTTCGGACTTCGCGGCTGAACTCACCGGGCAGTCGAGCAGCGCCACGCTCCCAGTTTCAGCCCCAGCTGGCGCTACCACCCGCTTGCGGGGGACCGACGCCCCTGCGATACACGGCGTCGCGCCGCAGCAGTCCACACCGCGCAAAGCGCCGCAACGCGCGCTTCGGCCGGTGGTCGCGATTGCCGCTATCGCCACCGTCGTGCTGCTCGCGGTGGCCGTGGTTGTCGGTGGACAACTCCTCCGCCGCCATGGGACCGAGCCGAGCAACGGCGTCCCTTCCGCGGCAATCCAGCCGGGCAGCGACGCTATCCCTACTTCGGCGTCCCCTACCGCGGCGGCGCCGTCGGTGCAGCTCGCCAGGTACATCACCGATCGCTCAGGGGTGTTGACCGAAGGCGCCCGCGCCGAGGTGGAGCGCGTCATCTCGAAGCTCTTTACCGAACGCAACGTCCACCTCTGGGTGGTGTACGACCGGGGTTTCTCCGGGCTGACCCCGTTCAGATGGGCCGAGGATGCCATGCGCGCCAACGGATTCACTGACATGGATGCGCTGCTGGCCATCAACACCGAGGAACGACACTTCGCCTTCCGCGTGCCGGACGCGGTGACCAGCGGAACCACGATCGACGTCGCGGTCATCCGGCGAAGTCACATCGAGCCAGCCGTGAGACGCGGCGAATGGGCCCGCGCGGCGGTGGCCGCCGCCAACGGGTTGGACGGCGCCGCCGAATGAATTGTCGTAGCGCACCGTAACGCCGGCGCGGCGTGCGACGTCCCGGCCTCGGGAGCCCTCAGATTGCAATCACCTCGACATCCGCTATGGCACCGTATTCGCTGTCTTGCGTCACGATCGGAATGTCGTGGGCCATGGCGGTTGCTGCGATCCAGCTGTCGTTGATGGGTACTCGCCGATTCGCGGACCGGAGGCGGGAGACCAGCAATGCCCAGGCTTCGGAAACCGCTTCATCGATGCTCAGTGGTTCGAACCGCCGGGCGAGTTGATAGGTCGAGAGTCGCCGGGCTGCGGCGTCAGGGCCGGAGGCTTGCAGGACTCCGAGCCGGAGCTCACCCAGGGTGATCGCGGAGACACCCCATTCGTATCCGGTGAACCGGGTCGCATCGATTCTTGCCGCCTCCAAACCGATGAAGACGGAAATGTCGGCCAATGCTCGCCGGGCAGTCATGACGACAGATCATCCGTTGTCTCCGTGAGCGTATTGCGGAGTTCATCCCTGAGCCCGGTGGTATCGGGGCCGAGGCGGGCGAGCTCGCCAATCACCTCAGACGCAGGCAACCATCGGCGGCGCCGCGACAGCGGAACAATCATGGCGACGGGGCGATTGTCTTTGAGCACCTCGATCTCCTCGCCGGCCTCGACTCGTCTGAGAATCTCAGCGGTGCGGTTGCGTAGGTCGCGTGCAGGAATCGCACTTGCCATGCTACGACCGTAGCTTATTGCTCCGCGTGTAGCAAACCGCTGGTACGGCAGTGTTTACGAAAGCACTATGGCTTTACCCGGGCGGCGGTCGGACCGCCGATGCGTCTGGTTCGCAGGGTCAAAGACATCCGAGCCAACATCGATACCTAGCCGGGCGTCGCCCCGCAGGAGATCAGTCGTCGGGTCCGAGCAGCACATCGGCGTCGAAGCAGCTGTGATCACCGGTGTGGCAGGCGCCGCCGACCTGGTCGACCACCAGCAGCACCGCGTCGCCGTCGCAGTCCAGCCGCACCGAATGCACCCGCTGGGTGTGACCCGACGTCGCGCCTTTGACCCACTGCTCACCGCGGGACCGCGAAAAGTAAGTGCCCTCACGGGTTGCCAGAGTCCGGGCCAGCGCCTCGTCGTCCATCCAGGCAACCATGAGGACGTCGCCGCTGCCGCGTTCCTGCACGATCGCAGTGAACAGGCCGTCGGCGTTGCGCTTGAGGCGTGCGGCGATGTCGGGATCAAGCTTCATCGCACGGTGATCCCGGCTGCGGCCATGGCTTCCTTGACCTGCCCGATGGTCAACTGCCGAAAGTGAAATACGCTGGCAGCCAACACCGCATCGGCCCCGGCGGCTACGGCGGGCGCGAAATGTTCGACCGCGCCGGCGCCTCCGCTGGCAATCACGGGCAGCGTCACCGCCGCTCGGACCGCCCGCAACATCGCCAGATCGAATCCGGCCCGGGTACCGTCGGCATCCATCGAATTCAGCAGGATCTCCCCGACCCCCAATTCGGCGCCGCGGGCGGCCCATTCGACGGCGTCTATGCCGGTGCCGCGCCGCCCGCCGTGGGTGGTGACTTCCCACCCCGACGGTGTCGGGGCCGAGCCTTCCGGCACGGTCCGGGCGTCGACCGACAACACGATGCACTGCGAGCCGAATCGGGCAGCCATGTCGGCCAGCAGATCCGGACGCGCGATGGCCGCGGTGTTGACCGACACCTTGTCCGCGCCGGCACGTAGCAGCACGTCGACGTCGGCGACTGTCCGCACGCCGCCGCCGACGGTGAGCGGGATGAACACCTGCTCGGCCGTGCGGCGGACCACGTCGAGCATGGTGGCCCGTCCCGACGATGACGCGGTGACGTCGAGAAACGTCAGCTCGTCGGCGCCCTCGGCGTCATAGGCCGCGGCAAGTTCGACCGGATCGCCGGCGTCGCGCAGATTCTCGAAGTTCACACCCTTGACCACCCGGCCGTCGTCGACGTCGAGGCAGGGAATGACGCGGGTGGCAAGGGTTGTGCCGGTTGAGAATTCAGTACTCATCGGGTTGTCCTACGCTGTGCAACATCTCGAGTAACTGGCCATGCACCCCGGGGGCGGCGGCCAGCGCCGAACGGGAATCCGGCGTCCACGGTTCTCCGGCCAGGTTGGTGACGACGCCGCCCGCGGCACGGACCAGCGCCACCCCGGCGGCGTGATCCCATACGTGGTCGCCGAAACTGATCGCGCCGCCGAGCACCCCGTCGGCGACGTAAGCGAGGTCGATGCCGGTGGCGCCGTGCATCCGCATCCGCGACGACACCCGGCTGAGCTCTTCGAGCACGGCCACTCTATAGCGCCCGGGAAACCGGCCGCGGGAGTCGGCGTTGAACGTTCCGACCCCGATGATCGCGTGGTTGAGGTCGGATGTGGCCAACGGCGGTTGCGGCACACCGTTTTTCATCAGCGGCCCGCCGGACACCGCTACGAAGCGCTCGTTCATGAACGGCAGCCACGTCAGCCCGGCGACCGGGTCGCCGTCATGCAGCA
>NZ_JBYCLD010000026.1:0-4305 GCF_057473725.1 Mycobacterium sp. TH-M11
CCCAGAATTGGTTCCGCAGATTACGCAAAATCCAGCGTGATCACGAACGGCGGTAGTGCCAACCACCTTCCAGGAGAAGGCTTTACGCCTGCCGCGACCTGACTTCTCCCGGCATCCGGAGGCTACAGGTTCGCGGGATCGAACCTGGGCGTGAGTACCACCGGGGCGATCCGCTCAGCGCCGGCATGCGGTCCCGAGATAATCGTGTCTGTGGTCGTGCCCCGGAAGCCGTGACGGCCGTCTGGGCGCAGGATGGTGGACGACGCGTCGAGGCCGTCGCCGTCCGGCACAGGTTTCTGGCGACTTGACCACCTGCCCGACTCCCACACCATCGTCTCCACAGTCAGTCCCGCTGCGGGAACGCGCGCATCGCTGGTCGGCGCTGAGGTGGCAACGCATGTGGTGCCCACGCACCGGGTTGAAAATTCGATGTATCCGACGATGTCGGCGGATCCTGGTGCCCATTCCGCGGGGGAACTGTCGACGTATTTCGACCGGCTGTCTTCCAGAATGAGACGGTAGGAGCCGTTCAGCATCGCGCGGGGAGGAATCGGTGCTGAACGACTGGCCGGCGCGGTCGGCGGATCGGCAGCGGTGCGAGGCGACCCAAACCCGTTGTCGCGCGGGGACTCCCAGCGGCTGTACACCACGCCGGCCACCGCAACGCCGGACACGAGAATCACAGCGATAGCACCGGCGGCTCGCCGAGCGGCCCGTCGGTTTTTGATTCCGGCGTAATTCATGCCATGGGCCTGCCTCTCATGGAGTCCGCGAGCGCACGTCGTTGTCGGATATCACCATGGTGCGCGCGGTAAACACGTAAACACCTGGGCAGATGCTGCGACGTGGCTGAAAAAGCTGCGAATCCGAGACGCTGATTCAGCCGCCGCCGTGCAAGCCGTCGCTGATGCCCCGCAGGTCATTGTTGATGCCCCGCAGATCACCCTCGATGGTCTGCAGATTGGTCACCGATTTCTGGAGCGACTGCTGCGCCTGTTCGGTGCCTGTCGATTCGAATTGCGGGCAGTAGGTGACGATGGCGGCCGAGGTGAAATCGGCACTCTGGTTGGCGTCCCAGACGGTGGAGCGCTGCACGAACTGGGCGGCATCGGTGACATTGGGCTGACGCCCGAGAAAGTCGCAGACCGCGTGCCCGTGCGTCGCGACGTAGTCGCGATTGGGCACCGGGACGCCTTCATGCTGCAAGGCATCGATCATCGCCTTCTCCGCGACGTCGGCCGGCGAGGCGGCCTTGGCCGACGGGGCAAGGGCCGACGGGGCAAGGGCCGACGGGGCAAGGGCCGACGGGGCAACCGTACTAGGTTGCGCTTCTGACACCGGATCTGCCGAGGACTGCGACGCCCTTTGATTCCGGTGCAGCACGAGCATCGTCACCAGAGCCGCCGCGATCGCGAACACCGAGACCGGGACGGCCGCGCGCATCGCCAGGCGCAGCAATAGGCCCCGTCGACGTGGCCGTCGGCGCTCGATTGTTCCCTCGAATGGTGCCAGGATCTCGTCGAGCACTGTGGTGTCGCACAGCACCTCGACAGGGTGCCCTAGGCGCTCGTCGAGCAGCGCGTCGACCTGCTGACTGGACGGCTGCCCACCGCGCTGGCGGATCGAGCGGAGCTCTGCTGCCACGCGGCGTAGTTCGGAGTCGATCGTCTCTCGATCGCGCATCCCAAAAGCTTAAAGCCAAGTGGCTTATCGGATTACCGTGATCGCTTTTCTCGTCGCCTTTGTGCGCCGCGGGCCGGTCTGCGGGCGCGTCGGAATGTTAACGAGGTGACCTGATTCGGCGATTCGCTGGCAACGGGTGTCGGCAGCGCCTTAGATGAACTGATGGAACTGATGAGTCCCCTCGACTCGGTGTTTTTGTCGCTCGAGTCGCGGGAGCATCCGATGCACGTCGGCGGACTGCAGCTCTTCCAGCCGCCGGAGGGCGCCGGGCCGGAGTTCGCCAGAGACATGCGCGACAAGCTGGTCGCCAACCACGACTTCCAGCCCACCTTCCGCAAGCACCCCGCGTGGACATTCGGCGCGATCCCGGCCGTCGCGTGGACGTATGACGACCCCGACGACATCGACGTCGACTACCACGTGCGGCGCTCGGCGCTGCCGACCCCGGGCCGGGTCCGTGAACTGCTCGAACTGACCTCGCGCTGGCATAGCGGGCTGCTCGACCGGCACCGTCCGCTGTGGGAGGCGCACTTCGTCGAGGGACTGAACGACGGCCGGTTCGCCGTCTACAGCAAGTTCCACCATTCCCTGGTCGACGGCGTTTCGGCGCTGCGCCTGATGCAACGGACCCTGTCGCCGGATCCCGACGACACCGACATCAAGGCGATTTGGGATCTGCCGCGACGCCACCGCCACACCGAAGGCTCGAAACGACCGGGGTTGGGCCAGATCGCGGGATCCATTGCGGCCTACGGCCCTTCGACCTGGTCGCTGGCGCGCGCCGCACTGCTGGAACAGCAGCTGACCCTGCCGTTCGCCGCGCCCCGCACCATGTTCAACGTGCCGATCGGCGGTGCCCGACGCGTCGCGGCGCAGTCGTGGGCGATCGAGCGGCTCAAGACCATCAAGGTCGCCGCCGGGGTGACGTTCAACGACGTCATCCTGGGCATGTGCGCCGGGGCGCTGCGCTCCTATCTGCTGGACGAGCACGCGCTGCCGGACAACCCGCTGATCGCGATGGTCCCGGTCAGCATGCGTTCAGCGGAGCAGGCCGACGCCGGCGGCAACCAGGTCGGGGCGCTGCTGTGCAACCTGGCCACCGACATCGATGACGCCGCGACGCGGCTGGAGACGATCAGCGCATCGATGCGCGGCAACAAGAAGGTGTTCTCCCAACTGCCCAGGCTGCAGGCCTACGCGCTGTCCGCGGCGCTCATCGCGCCGCTCGGACTGTCCGCGGTGCCGGGTTTCGCCACGGCGACACCACCGCCGTTCAACATCGTCATCTCCAACGTGCCGGGGCCGACCGAGCCGATGTATTGGGGCGGCGCCCGACTCGACGGCAACTACCCGCTGTCGATCGCGCTGGACGGGCAGGCGCTCAACATCACGATGGTCAGCAACGCCGACAACATCGACTTCGGTCTGGTCGGATGCCGCCGAAGTGTGCCGCACCTGCAGCGGTTGCTCGGTCACCTGGAAACGTCACTGAAGGATCTGGAACGCGCGGTCGGCGTGTGAACGCGTGCCCAAGCTCAGCGCGGGCCTGCTGCTGAAGGGCCAGCTCGCCCGCTCGATCAGCTGATGGTAGGCCCGGGTGTGACCGGTGTAGTGGAGGGCTGATCGGGCTGGCGTATGTTCAAATCCATGCAGACCTTGCGCACACCTGAGGAACGGTTCACTGGATTAGCTGAATTCCCCTATAGCCCACAGTATTCCGACGTGTCCGACGCCGAAGGTGGCACGTTGCGGATGGCGTGGGTGGCCGACGGACCCGCCGATGCCGACCCGGTGCTGATGTTGCATGGCGAGCCGACGTGGTCATACCTCTACCGCAAGATGATCCCGGTGTTGGCTGCGGCCGGACACCGCGTCATCTGCCCGGACCTGGTCGGATTCGGCCGTTCGGACAAGCCGACCCGCATCGAGGACCACAGTTACGCCCGTCATGTCGAGTGGGTGCGCGAGCTGGTGTTCGACAAGCTGAACCTGCAGCGGGTGACCCTGGTCGGGCAGGACTGGGGCGGGCTGATCGGGCTGCGGCTGGCCGCCGAACATCCCGAACGGTTCAGCAAACTGGTCGTCGCCAACACCGGCTTGCCCACCGGCGACATCCCGATGCCCGAGATCTGGTGGCAGTTCCGGAAGGCGATCCAGACCGCGCCGTCGATCGAGGTTGGGAGGTTCGTGCAGGGCGGCTGCCGTCGGCCGATGAGCGACGAGGTCCGCGCGGCCTACGACGCACCGTTTCCCGACAACGCCTATTGCGTGGGGCCGCGCGCCATGCCGGGGCTGGTGCCGACGTCACCCGACGATCCCGCCGCTGCGGCCAACCGATCCGCCTGGGCGACCCTGACCGCGAGCCCGACGCCGATGCTGGTGGCCTTCAGCGACGGCGATCCGATCACCGGCGGGATGGCGCCGATCCTGCAACGCGAGATGACCGGCGCACAGGGCATCAGCCATCCGGTGGTGGGCAACGCCGGGCATTTCCTGCAGGAGGACGCCGGCGAGGAACTCGCCGGATACATCGCCGACTTTCTGGGCCGCTGACACCGTAGCTAATCGCAATTCCGTCGACGCCTGCACAATGCAACATATGTCTGCCACCGCTGGCGTCGC
>NZ_JBYCLD010000027.1:0-15053 GCF_057473725.1 Mycobacterium sp. TH-M11
TGGCTGACGCCGCGCGGCAGGCCGGTGTGCGCAAGGTGGTGCACACGTCCTCGGGCGGCTCGATCTACGGCACGCCGCCGACCTACCCGACCAGCGAAGCGGTGCCCACCGATCCGGCGTCGCCGTACGCCGCGGGCAAGGTGGCCGGTGAGATCTACCTCAACACGTTCCGGCATCTCTACGGGCTGGAGTGCTCGCACATCGCCCCGGCCAATGTTTATGGCCCGCGCCAGGATCCGCACGGCGAGGCCGGCGTGGTCGCGATATTCGCGCAGGCGCTGCTGTCCGGCAAACCGACCAAGGTGTTCGGTGACGGCTCCAACACCCGCGACTACGTTTTCGTCGACGACGTGGTCGACGCTTTTGTCAAGGCCTCCGGTGCGGCCGGTGGTGGGCAACGGTTCAACATCGGCACCGGACTGGAAACCTCTGATCGCCAGCTGCATTCAGCGGTGGCCGCAGCCGTCGGCGCCCCCGACGACCCGGAATTTCATCCGTCGCGGCTCGGCGACCTCAAACGGTCTTGCCTTGACATCGGTTTGGCTGAACGGGTTTTGGGCTGGCGCCCGCAAGTGGGGCTCAACGACGGCGTGATCCGCACAGTGGAGTTCTTCCGGCAGACACACGCCCGATAACGGCCGCTTACTACCTCGACGAGGCAATGTCGCCGGCAGCTTTGCCATTCCGCGCGGCAATCACCCGACTGCCGACTATTGCGGCGGTCGAGCGCCGTCGAGTGCGATGGCGCGGGCCAGTCGCGCATAACGTAATTCGAGATCTTTGAACCGCAGGTAGGTGTTCAACGTGCTGAAACTGAAGACGATGATCAACGCGTACAGCATCAGGTCGGTGCCGCGCGCGACTCCGAGCCAATGTGCCACCACCGTGGTGTCATTGGGGCGCAGAACCGCGTAGACGCCGGCCATGAGGAACAAGACGAAACCCACCTTGACCCAGGCCTGTGTCTGGGCGCTGCGGCGGGACCGCACCAGATAAATCACCAGCGCAAAGATCGAGGCGATCAGCAGACCCTGAATCCAATTCATCGCGGCGTCCTTCCTCGCAGGAACCCGTCGACGATGATATTGACCCCGTTGAGCAAAGGTTGCCCCTTTGCCGAGGAGTACTCGGTGTAAAGCACTTCGACCGGTTGTTCGGCTACCCGCCAATGGTTTTCGTCGATCAGTATGATGAATTCTCCTGCATGGCCCATGCCGTTGATGGTGATGTCCAACTGATCGGCAACGGTCTTGTTGAAGACCCGCAGGCCGTTGTTGCTGTCGGTCAGACCCAGCCTGCGGCCACGCGGGCTCAGGGCCGCCGCGGTTTGCAGTACCGCGCGTTTGAGCAGCGGCGGCCGGCTGACACCCGGTCCGAATCGGGTACCGATGACGATGTCGGCGGCGCAGGAATGTAGGCGGTCGATCATCGCGAGGACATCGTCGACGCGGTGCTGACCGTCTGCGTCGAAGGTGACGAAGATCTGCGCACCGGGCTGGCTGCGGGCGTATTCGACCCCGGTCTGGATGGCCGCGCCCTGGCCGAGGTTGACCGGGTGCCGCACCAGATGCGCCCCGGCGCCCAGCGCGATGTCGCCGGTGTCGTCGGTGCTGCCGTCGTCGACGCACACCACGTTCTCGAACACCGAGCGCAGTTGGCGGATCACATCGCCGATGACGCTCGCTTCATGGTAGGCGGGCACCACGATCCAGACGTCGCGCGTTTCACTGGGCATGTCAAGCCCACAAGGTACACGCAGATCAGCGGCCCGCACGCGCAAGCGCGACCAGGTGTACGGCGATACCGACCAACGGGCCGCACAGCAGCGCGATCACGGTGCGGGTAGCCAGCGGTAGCGGCAGCAGGAGAAGCAGCGCCGCCGCCGCCGTCGCGCACACCCAGCCGAGCGCGTAGGACCGGTGCAACGCGGCTGCGACGGTGGCGGCCCCGGTCAGTGTCAGCACGGCGATCGCCGCGGCGGCGGCGGTCAGCCAGGCCAGCAGCGTGCCCGACGCGTGATAGTCCGGACCGAAGCCGGTCCGTAGCAGCCACGGTCCCAACACGCCCGCCGCCAGCACCCCGACCACGCCGATGGCACCGACCAGAGCAGCGGGTGCGAGTAGCGCCTGGAGCCGTGCGGTGCGTTGGTCGACGAAGTGCGCGATCAGATTGCCCTGCATGGCCGTCAACGGCACCAGCAGCGGCGCGCGGGTCAGCGTGACCGCCAGAATCACCACCCCGCCCTGGGCGCCGAGCTGGCCGGAGGTGACCTTGAGCAGCACCGGGAAGCCCATCACCAGGATCGCGCTGGCCCCGGCCGCCGTGATCGAGTGCGCCGCCCCACGCAGAAACGTGGCGGTGCTGCCGGGCGTCAGCAGATGCGCCGCCGCGCGGGTCACCGGCGAAGCCGCGATCATCATCAACCAGGCCAGCGCGCCCGCGACGGTGGCCCACAGAAAACCGACCAGGGCCCACCCGACCACCACGCTGGCGGTCGCCACGGCCACCCGGATGACGGCGTCGGTAACCATCAGGGCCCCGTACTGCGTCCAGCGGTTACTGCCGGCCAACATGCCGAGCAATGTCGCATGCAGGCAGAACCCCGCCAGCCCGATGCTGAGCAGGCCCACCGACAGCCAGTGCGCCTGCGCGAAGACGCGGCCGCTCCACAGCGGCGAGCTGGCCGAGATCACGACCGCGGCCCCGACCCCGACCAGAGCTGCCACCCGCAATGGATGCGTGCGGGCATCCGGCGGTCCCCCGGCAAACCCGGCGGCGCGAACTTCGCGGGTGGTCTCCTGGAGCAGGCCGTTCGCGGCCCCGGTGACCAACCCGAACGCCCCCCAGAACACCGCAAAGACGGAGAAGCCGACCGGCGCCAGGTCGCGGGCGGCCAAGTACACCACGGCGTAACCGCATACTGCTGTCATCGCGGTCGCCGCGCCGACCCGGGCCACGCTGCTGCGAGCGATCGGGCTCGCGAAGGCCCCGACTCCTGGGGTGCCGCCTACTTCGGTCACCGTTTGAAAATACTCACAGCTCGCGCCGACCTCCGCATGCTGCGACGGCCCCGACCTGACAGACTGCGGGCAGAGGGGAGTATTCCTCACACCACGGAGTCGTCATCACGTCGCCCATCATCGGGTGACCGGCCCGTGGGCCGTCGCGGCCGCGGCGGTGGAAGAGACCTCTGGTTGTCAACGACCGGAGGTACGCCCGTGCACGTCCACCTGCTGGAGTGGATCTCTACCCTCGTGGTGACCATCGCGGTGCTGTTGTTCGACGTCGTGGTCATGGCGCGTCGGTCAGGCGAGCCGACGATGCGCCGATCAGCACGTGCTTTGTCGGCCTACGTCGGGCTCGCCGTCTGCTTCGGGATCTGGACTGGCTACTTGCACGGTCGGCAGTACGCCATCCAGTTCTTCGCTGGCTGGCTCACCGAATACAGCCTTTCGATCGACAATCTGTTCGTCTTCGTCATCATCATGGCGAGCTTCGGTGTGCCCCGGGCCCACCAGCGCGAAGCCCTGTTCACCGGGATCGTGATCGCGTTGGTCTTCCGCGGCATCTTCATTGCGTTGGGAGCAGTCGCGATTCAACGCTTCACCTGGGTGTTCTACATTTTCGGCGGGTTCCTGGTCTACACCGCGGTGCGGTTGGCGCGCGGCGGCACACACCAGGCGGATGTCGAGAACGCGGTCGTGCGGTTCGCCCGCAAACACCTGAGCGTCACCGCCGACTGGCACGGTCGCAAACTCGTCGTCAAGGGCGACGCGGGGCGGGCGGCAACCCCGATGGCCTTGGTCGTCATCGCGCTGGGGGCCACCGATCTGGCCTTCGCGCTGGACTCCATCCCAGCCGTCTACGGACTGACCTCCGAAGCCTATTTGGTGTTGGCCGCCAACGTCTTTGCGTTGATGGGTCTACGGCAGCTGTACTTCATCGTCGAGGGTCTGCTGCAGCGACTGGTGTACCTGTCCAAGGGTCTCGCGGTGATTTTGGTATTCATCGGCGTCAAGCTGATTCTGCACGCGATGCGTGCGAATGATCTGCCATTCATCAACGCCGGCAAGCACTTCGACGTTCCCGAGATACCGACGCTAGTCAGTCTCGGAGTGATCGCGGCGACCCTGGTCGTCTCGGCAGTAGCCAGCCTCGTGGCCACCCGCGGGCGTGGCTAGCGGCCCGCATCCGCGACCGTCGGGGTTGTTGTGACGGGCTTCTCCTCGGGCCGTTGCACTGCCCGCATCGTCGCCCGTCAGGGTTGTTGTGACGGGCTTCTCCTCGGGCCGTTGCACTGCCCGCATCGTCGACCGTCAGGGTTGTTGTGACGGGCTTCTCCTCGGGCCGTTGCACTGCCCGCATCGTCGACCGTCAGTGGCCCTGCGTCTGGAACCGTTCGATCGAACGGTTCACCTCAGCCTCGGCTTCCTCGCGGCCCACCCAGTCGGCGGCCTTGACAAACTTGCCCGGCTCCAGTGCCTTGTACTGCGAGAAGAAGTGCTTGATCTCGTCCAGCTCGTTCTGCGGAACGTCGGCGAGGTCTTGGATGTGGTCCCAGCGGTGGTCCTTGGCGGGCACGCAGAGCACCTTGTCGTCGCCGCCGGCCTCGTCGGTCATCCGGAACATGGCGACCGGGCGGGCCTTTACGATCACGCCGGGGAATACCGACTGCGGCAGCAGCACCAGCGCGTCCAGCGGGTCGCCGTCCTCGCCGAGGGTGTCGTCGATGAAGCCGTAGTCGCTCGGGTAGACCATCGACGTATACAGATAGCGGTCCAGGAAAACCCGGCCCGTCTCGTGGTCGACCTCGTATTTGTTGCGTTGACCCTTGGGGATCTCGACGGTCACGTCGAATTGCACCGGTTTGCTCCTTCGCCGGAGGAATGTTGCGTGAGTTGATCGTAGGGCTCCCGCGCCGAGGGTGTCCGCCGGGGCTTGGGCACAATGGGCGTAAAGAAGTCAGGAGAGCCATGCGTCCCACCCGGTGGCGAACGTCTACCCACCTGATCGTGGGGGCGGGCGTGCTGGCGATCGTTGCTGCCCTGGTTGCCGCGGCCGCGCTGCTCACCTCCAACCGTCGCGGCGCCGGCGCCCATGTTGTGTCCCCGCCGCCGGCCGTCACGGCCAAGCCCGGCGTCGTTCCCGTGTCGCCCGACGCCCCGGTTCCCCGCCGCTCGGCCCTGGCAGCGGCACTGGCCCTGGCGGCTGCCGACCCGAACCTGGGCAAGCTGGGCGCGCGAGTCACCGATGCGATGACCGGCGAAGAACTCTGGCAGCAATCCGATGACGTGCCCCTGCAGCCGGCGTCCACGAACAAAACGCTGACCAGCGCCGCCGCGTTGCTGGCGCTGGACCGCAACGCCCGGGTCACCACCCGCGTCGTGGCCGCCGGTAGGCCGGAGGCCACTGGAACCATCGTGCTGGTCGGTGGCGGCGACCCGACACTGTCGGGTGCGGCCCCCGGCCAGAACACCTGGTACCACAACGCGCCGCGGCTGAGCGATCTCGCCGACCAAGTCCGGCGCAGCGGTGTCACCCCAACCGCGGTCGAGGTGAATACCTCGCTGTTCACCGGACCCTCCTTCGCCCCTGGCTGGGATCCGGCCGACATCGAGGGCGGCGACATTGCGCCGATCGAGTCGGTGATGTTGGACGCCGGGCGCATCCAGCCGGCCACCGACGAGTCGCGACGATCGCCAACGCCGGCACTGGATGCGGGCCGCGCGCTGGCCCTCGCGCTGGGCCTCGACCCGCAGCGCGTGACCGTCACCAACCGCCCCGTCGACTCCGGCGCGCGACAACTGGCCGCGGTCAAGTCGGCGCCGTTGATCGACCGGCTCAACGAGATGATGAACGCCTCCGACAACGTGATGGCCGAATGCATCGCGCGCGAGGTAGCCGCGTCGATGCAGCGGCCGCTGAGCTTCACCGGCGCCGTTTCCGCGGTGACCAACAGGCTCGGCACCGCGCACATCGACACCAGGAGCGCGATACTGCGGGACTCCAGCGGGTTGTCCGTCGACGACCGGCTGACCGCGAAAACCCTTGACGCCGTGGTGCAAGCCGCGGCCGGGCCCGATGAACCCACGCTTCGGCCGTTGCTGGACCTGCTGCCGATCGCCGGCGGCAGCGGTACGTTGTCCGACCGATTCATCGACGGCACGCCTGCGGGCTCCGGCCCGGCCGGCTGGTTGCGGGCCAAAACCGGTTCGCTGACCGCGATCAACGCGTTGGCTGGGGTGGTGACCGACCGCAGCGGACGAGTGCTGACCTTCGCACTGATCTCCAACGACGCCGGAATGTCCGGCCGAACCGCGATCGACGCGCTGGGCGTCGCATTGTGGTCGTGCGGATGCGCGACGTGACCGCCGTAACCGACGTTGCCGTCGGGCGCACGGTCGACTGGGAATTCGCGGCGACGGTCGGCCAGTGGCTGGCCCGGCCGGCGCCGCCGTCCACCGACTACACCCGCCGCCAGGTCATCGAAAACCTCACCACCGCAGCCAAAGCCGCCGAACCGCCGGTACGTGACGTCACCGGTCTGCACACCGAGGCCGTGGTGCCCGAGGCCCGCATCATCGACCGGCCCGCCTGGATCCGGGCCGCCGCCGACTCGATGCGCGCGATGACCGGTGGCACCGACAAGCCACGCAGCACGATCACCGGACGGATCACCGGCGCACAAACCGGCGCGGTGCTGGCGTTCGTCTCAACCGGCATCCTCGGCCAGTACGACCCGTTCGCTTCCCCCGACAACGGCGGTGCCCTGCTGCTGGTCTACCCGAATGTCATTGCGGTGGAACGTCAATTACGGGTCGAGCCCAATGATTTCCGGCTGTGGGTCTGTCTGCACGAGGTCACTCACCGAGTCCAGTTCACCGCCAACCCGTGGCTGTCGGGATACATGTCCCAGGCGCTGCACGTGCTGACCACCGACAGCAGCGACGACTTGACCCAGGTGGTGGGCCGGCTGGCCGAATTCGCCCGCGGCCGAGCGGATTCAGGACACGATCCGAATGCGACCGGCATCCTCGGCCTGCTGCGGGCCGTGCAGTCCGAACCGCAACGCGAGGCGCTGGATCAGCTGCTGGTGCTCGGTACGCTACTCGAAGGTCACGCCGACCATGTCATGGACGCTGTTGGGCCCGTTGTGGTTCCGTCGGTGGCAACCATCCGGGCCCGGTTTGACGAGCGACGTAACCGCAAACAGCCACCCCTGCAACGGCTGCTGCGCGCTCTGCTGGGCATCGACGCCAAATTGAGCCAGTACACCAGGGGCAAAGTGTTCGTCGACCACGTCGTGGACCGCGTCGGCATGTCCCGGTTCAACGCCGTCTGGACCAGTCCGGACACCCTGCCCCGGCCGATCGAGATCGAGTACCCGCAACGATGGATCGATCGGGTGCTGTAGCCGACCTCCGCGCAGCGGTGGCGGCGTTCGTGACGGAATATCTCGGCAGCGCGGATCGCTGGTGTGTGGCGCTATCCGGCGGCCCGGACTCGTTGGCGCTCACCGCAATCGCCGCGTCGGTGCGGCCCACCACCGCGCTGATCGTCGACCATGGCCTGCAGCCCGACTCGGCGGAAGTGGCGGCTACCGCGAAGCGACAAGCCGTGCAGCTGGGATGCGTTGACGCTCAAGTGCTTTGCGTGCAGGTGGGCGCGGACGGCGGACCGGAGGCCGCAGCGCGAAGCGCCCGCTACCGCGCCCTGGACGCTGCCCGCGACGACTGCCCGGTGCTGCTGGCCCACACCCTCGACGATCAGGCGGAAACGGTGTTACTCGGCCTGGGTCGCGGCTCGGGTGCCCGGTCGATCGCAGGTATGCAGCCCTACGACCCGCCCTGGTGTCGGCCGCTGCTGGGCGTCAGGCGCCAGACCACCCACGCCGCCTGCGCGGAACTGGGACTGCGCGTCTGGCACGACCCGCACAACGCCGATCAGCGGTTCACCCGCAGCCGGCTGCGCCATGAAGTGCTGCCCGTGCTGGAAGACGTACTCGGTGGCGGCGTGGCCGAAGCGCTGGCCCGCACGGCGACCGCGCTGCGCGCAGATACCGCACTGATCGATTCGCTGATCGACCAGGCGATGAACACCGCGCAGACATCCAGCGGGCTCGACACCGAAGCGTTGGCCACGCTGGCCGATCCGATCCGTCGAGGCGTCATCCGTTGCTGGCTGCTTGCCAACGGTGCGATCGGGTTGACCGACAAGCAGATCCGTAGCGTCGACCGGCTGATCATCGCCTGGCGTGGTCAGGGCGGGGTGGCGGTTGGGTCGACGTTGCGCAATCAGCGGTTGGTCGCTACCCGCGGGGGCGGGGTGTTGATGTTGCGCCGGGAGCCGGTCTAGTTCTCGCTCGCAAGGCATGGCACGCTGTGCTCGTGGCAGCGGAAACGCCGGAGCTTTATCCGGGGGACATCAAGTCGGTCTTGCTGCGTGAAGACCAGATCCAGGCCCGTATCGCCGAGCTCGGTGCTCAGATCGGGGCCGAGTACCGCGAACGGTCCGGTTCGGATAGTCGCGACCTGCTGTTGGTCACGGTGCTCAAGGGCGCGGTCATGTTCGTCACCGATCTGGCCCGGTGCATTCCCCTTCCGACGCAGTTCGAATTCATGGCGGTCAGCTCGTACGGATCGTCGACGTCGTCGTCGGGCGTGGTACGGATCCTCAAGGACCTCGACCGTGACATCAACGACCGCGATGTGCTGATCGTCGAGGACGTGGTCGACTCCGGGCTGACGTTGTCGTGGCTGCTACGTAACCTGGCTACCCGCCGTCCGCATTCGCTGCGGGTGTGCACGTTGCTGCGCAAACCCGATGCGCTGCGCGCCAACCCCGACATCGCCTACGTCGGTTTCGACATTCCCAACGAGTTCGTGGTGGGTTACGGCCTGGACTACGACGAGCGTTACCGAGATCTGCCCTACATCGGCACCCTGGACCCGCGGGTCTACCAGGACTAGCGCAGCTGCGCGGCCGCCTGCCCGGGCCGACGATCCGCCGAACGTTTCCCGCAGCCGAGACACCGGATTTACCCATCCGGCAGGCGTAGTGGCGCATGCGTGGGACGACGCCGTGGCGGCTGCAGTCGGCCGCCTCGGACCTGGCCAGCCCCGCTGGCCAGGGGCAACCCAACGGGTGTCGTCCAGTGCGAGGTGGGAGGGCGGCCATCGGCAGGATGACCGGCTCGGGGCATAAGCAGGGCGAATCGGCGACCTTGGGTGCGGTGTTTGCTGCGCCATGAGCGCCGTTGCGCACCGAGATCGACGTTTTGGCGGCAAAGTTCGAGTAGCGGGCCGCCAAAACGTCGATCTCGACGCGGGGAAGGCAACTCCTAGGGAGGGTGCCCATCCCGGATGTCAATGTGCCGATACCCGGCACGCAGACCGTCGTCGACCCCGAATAGCATCGCCCACCCAACTCGATTCACGATGATCGCTAATCCGATGACCGATTCACGGGTGTGGTTTGTCCGTTTGCTGGTGGCGCTCGCCGCGGCACTGGCGGTGGCACTGCCACCGCCACGATCACGGTGTTGGGAGCAGCGCCATTGGTGCGGGGATGCGCCTTGGCGAAGGCGGCCAGCAGCACCCGGGCTGTGCTGAACGCTTGATGGTCAATGAAATGCTATGCAGCATATTGCATTTGCATTAATGCAGTCGACTAATGTTGTTGTCCAACAACATTGATACACAAGGAGTTCGCCACCCGCAACAAGGTCGCGGGTGGCGGGGTGGACATGCCCGTCGAGCAAAGCCTACCGTGTAGAGTGGCAACTGTCGGAAAGTTCATATTGACTTCTAATCATGTTGAACTCCAACGAATTTCATGGAAATTTCCTAACTTCCGGGTCGGCCACTCAGCAAAATGAATAGTCGTTGACTTGACGGTGAACAGGCTCGACGGAGGCTGTTCTCCCGTGACGCCGTTGGCTTAACGTGTCCGGTGATCCGCTCCAGTCGCGACAATCGCGGTTGAAGCTGTTGGGCACAAGCATCTTTCGGAGGAACCATGTCAAACGTCATCGCGCAGCCAGAAGTCCTTGCTGCGGCCGCGGGCACGTTGCGGACCATCAACGACGCTCTCAAGGCCCGGAACGTGGCCGCGGCCGCCCCGACGGTCGGGGTAATGCCCGCAGCAGGTGATCTGGTGTCGGCGTTGACCGCCGCGCAGTTCGCCTCGCACGCGCAGTTCTACCAAACGATCAGTGCTCATGCCGCCGCTGTGCAGGATTTGATGGCGACCATGCTGGGCGCCAACTCCAGTTCTTATGCGGCCACCGAGGCTGCCAATGTCGTAGCGGTCGGATAGGTCGCCGCCATGCTGGATTTCGCATCGCTACCGCCAGAAGTCAACTCCGGGTTGATGTATGCAGGCCCCGGCCCAGGTCCGATGCTGACGGCGTCGTCGGCCTGGGCGAGTCTGTCCGCGGAGTTACACACCATGTCGTCTGCATACGAAGCGGTAGTCGCCGCCCTCACTGACGGGTCGTGGCTGGGCCCGGCCGCGGATTCGATGGCCACGTCATCCCAGGCACAGGTGGAGTGGCTGGCTGGCACGGCCGTACAGGCTGAGCAGGTCGCCGCCCAGGCGGCGGCAGCGGTCAGCGCCTACGAGGCAGCCTTCAGCGCAACGGTGCCGCCACCGGAGATCGCGGCCAACCGCGCGCTGTTACTCACGTTGGTCGCGACGAATCTGCTGGGCCAGAACACGCCCGCGATTCTGGCGACCGAAGCGCTGTACGCCGAGATGTGGGCCCAGGATGCCGCCGCGATGTACGGCTACGCCGGTGCGGCGTCCGCAGCGTCGACGTTGGAGCCGTTCGCCGTGGCGGCCGAATCGGCGGACCCGGCAGGCTTGGGTGCACAGGCCTCCGCCGTCGCCGAGGCGGTCGGGTCCGCCAGCGGACAGTCGGTGACCGACATGTTGTCCACCCTGGCCGGGGATATGGCGACGCCGCCATGGTTGACCAGCTTCGAGAATCTCCTGGACGTGGTGGGGGTGACCGGGCACGCGTGGAATGCCAACGGCGACGGCATCGTCGTCAGCGGGCTGATGGGTGACCTTCTGGAAGGTCTGACCGGATCGCAGACGCTGGACGCCAGCAGCGGTTTCGACGCCTTCATCCGATTGATCTCTCCGACTAGGCTTTTCGCAACCGTTTTCAGAGATATCGAGGGGCTGGGGCGTAGCTTGCTGCCAGCGGTGAGCAAGGCCGGCAGTGTCGCCGAACTGCTACCGCCGACCCTTCCCGCGGGGCTCCCCGGGGCCGCCGTCGGCGGGCTGGGCAGGGCAGAACTCGTAGGCCGGTTGTCGGTGCCGCCGAACTGGGGCGGGGTGGCGCCGTCGGTGAGCCCGGCTGTGACCTCGGTCGGCAATCTCGGCACTCCGGTGTCGTCGCAGCCGCTGACCGCGCAGCCCGTCGCCAACAGCATGGGCGGTCTGCCGGTCGTGAGTGGTGGCGGCGGGCGAAACATGCAATTCGCTGCTCCACGTTACGGTTTCAAACCCACCGTGGTTGCCCGTCCGCCGGTCGGGGGGTGAGGCGGGTTGACCAACACGGCCGCAGTTCGGCCGATGGTTCGTCATGCGGCGCAGTGGTTCAGGCTCGACAAGAAGTCGAGCAGTAGCTCGTTGACCCGGTCCGGCCTCTCCTGCTGCAGCCAGTGCCCGGCACCGTCGAGCAGCACCTGGCGGTAACGGCCCGTCACCACGTCAGGCGCGCGGTCGGTACGCATGAAACTCAGCACCGGATCGGCGGTGCCACCGATGAACATGGCCGGCACGGCGATGGTGGCGGCCGGGGGGTCGGCCATCAACTCCCAGTTGCGGTCGAGGTTGCGATACCAGTTGAGACCGCCGGTGAAACCGGTTCGGGTGAATTCGCCGACGTAGTGGTCGACCTCGTCGGCGCTGATCCAATCCGGCAAGCCATCGACCTCCGGTAGCCGGTCGACGAAGCCGCCCGGCCCGGGCGCGATCATCCGCATCGCGGCCGTCGGATCGTCGGATCGGGTCAACCCGTTCAGCATCCGCGTGATCGTCCGGCGGGGGTCGCCAGCGAGCTCGGCGTCGGCCACTCCGGGCTCCTGGAAATAGAGCATGTAGAAGAAGTTGTCGCCGAACATGGCCCGGAATGCGTCGGTCGGGGGAACCTGCGAGCGCGGGACCGGTGGGACGCTCAGCCCGACGACGGCCGCGACCCGGTCCGGGTGCAGCTGCGCCGTACTCCACACCACTGGGGCGCCCCAGTCGTGACCGATGAACACCGCCTCGTCGGCGCCGACATCGTCGAGCAGGCCCACCAAATCGGCGGACAGGTCGGCGATGTTGTAGGCCGCGATGTCCGCGGGACGGCTGCTTTGGCCGTAGCCGCGCTGATCGGGCGCCAGCACGTGATACCCGGCGGTGGCCAATACCGGGATTTGGTGGCGCCAGGAGTATGCAGTTTCAGGGAAGCCGTGAGCCAGCACGATGACAGGCGCACCAGGCTCACCGGCTTCGACAGTGTGCAGTCGCACGCCGTTGGCGTCGATGGTGCGTTCGGTGATCCGCGGGCTGTCAGACACAGGTTCACCAAAGCACACGGCGGTCCCGCCCGGAAAGTGTCGGGAACTTCGATTCGTTGGGACTACCGAGGCGATTAATGGCTCGACCCGCTGCGCTCTGCCTGCGGCCGAGCTGGCGATCACCACGGGGTCAGATGGTGGTGACCCGCTGCGCTCGGCCTGCGGCCGAGCTGGCGATCACCACGGGCGGTAACCTGGACTATTCCAGCTGCGAGTATCGGGAAGGACCTGGCCGACGTCGGCCGATGATTGATGAACCGGAAAAACGTGATTCGCACGCTCACGGCCATCGCGGTCGTGCTGCTACTTGGCTGGTCTTTCTTCTATTTCAGCGACGACACCCGAGGCTTCAAGCCGGTAGACACCTCGGTGGCGACGGCCCAGATCAAGGCCGGCAACGTCAAGAGCGCCCAGATCGACGACCATGAGCAACAGGTCCGGCTGACGCTGAAGGGCGCCGCGACCGGCACCGAGGGCTCCGACAAGATCATTACCCACTTCCCGACGGGCTACGCGGTCCCGCTGTTCGATCAGCTGAACAGCAAGGATGCCCAGGTCAGCACCGTTGTCAACCAGGGCAGCATCATCGGGTCGATCGTGGTGTATGTGTTGCCGCTGCTGCTGCTGGTCGGCTTGTTCATGATGTTCTCCCGCATGCAGGGCGGCGCCCGGATGGGCTTCGGCTTCGGCAAATCGCGGGCCAAGTTACTGAACAAGGACATGCCCAAGACCACCTTCGCTGACGTCGCGGGCGCCGACGAGGCGGTCGAGGAGCTCTACGAGATCAAGGACTTTCTGCAGAACCCGACGCGCTATCAGGCGCTTGGCGCCAAGATCCCCAAGGGTGTACTGCTCTACGGCCCACCCGGAACCGGCAAGACTCTGCTGGCCCGTGCCGTCGCCGGTGAGGCCGGGGTGCCCTTTTTCACGATCTCTGGCTCCGACTTCGTCGAGATGTTCGTCGGTGTCGGCGCCTCGCGGGTGCGAGACCTGTTCGAGCAGGCCAAACAGAACAACCCCTGCATCATCTTCGTCGACGAGATCGACGCCGTGGGCCGCCAGCGGGGCGCCGGGTTGGGCGGCGGACACGACGAACGCGAGCAGACGCTGAACCAGCTGCTGGTCGAAATGGACGGCTTCGGCGACCGGCAGGGCGTCATCCTGATCGCGGCGACCAACCGACCCGACATCCTCGACCCGGCACTGCTGCGGCCCGGTCGTTTCGACCGTCAGATTCCGGTGTCCAGCCCTGACCTGGCCGGTCGCCGAGCGGTGCTGCGGGTGCATTCGAAGGGAAAACCGTTCAGCCCGGACGTCGAATTCGACGGTTTGGCCAAACGCACTGTCGGCATGACCGGTGCCGACCTGGAGAACGTCATCAACGAAGCGGCGCTGCTGACCGCCCGCGAGAACGGCACGGTGATCAGCGGCGCGGCCTTGGAAGAGGCGGTCGACCGGGTGGTCGGCGGGCCGCGTCGCAAGGGCCGGCTCATCAGTGAGCAGGAAAAGAAGATGACCGCCTACCACGAGGCCGGGCACACGCTGGCCGGCTGGGCGATGCCGGGCATCGACACCGTGTACAAGGTGACGATTCTGGCCCGCGGCAACACCGGCGGCCATGCGCTCGCGGTGCCCGAGGACGACAAAGGGCTGCACACCCGCTCGGAATTGATCGCCCGGCTGGTGATGGCGCTGGGTGGGCGCGCCGCCGAGGAATTGGTGTTCCACGAACCCACCACGGGTGCGTCGTCCGACATCGAGCAGGCGACGAAAATCGCGAGGGCGATGGTCACCGAATTCGGTATGAGTTCCAAACTCGGTGCGGTCAAGTACGGCAGCGAACACGGCGATCCCTTCCTGGGCCGGACCATGGGCAACCAAGCCGACTACTCCCACGAGGTGGCCCGCGACATCGACGACGAGGTCCGCAAACTCATCGAAGCCGCCCACACCGAAGCGTGGGAGATCCTCACCGAATATCGTGACGTGCTCGATACGTTGGCCGGTGAACTCCTGGAGAAGGAGACGCTGCACCGCCCCGAATTGGAAGCGATCTTTGCCAACGTCGAAAAGCGGCCGAGGCTAACACTTTTCGACGACTTCGGCGGTCGCATTCCGTCGGACAAGCCGCCGATCAAGACACCGGGCGAGCTCGCCATCGAGCGCGGAGAGCCGTGGCCCAAGCCGGAAGTGGAGCCACCTTTCAAGGCGGCGATCGCGGCAGCATCGCGCGAGGCTGCTCAGGCCGAAGCCGAGCGAACCCCTAACGGCAACAATGGTTCTCATGGCAACCCCAACGGCGGGCAGCAGAATTCAACGCAACCCGACTACGGTGCGCCGGCCGGCTGGCGGGCTCCCGGCTGGCCGCCGCCGCACCCCGGCCCGCAGCAGCCGGGTTACTGGTATCCACCACCTCCGTCCTGGGCGGCACCACCCCACCAGCACGCCGGCCAGCCCTACCCGCCGTATCCGCCGCCT
>NZ_JBYCLD010000028.1:0-2054 GCF_057473725.1 Mycobacterium sp. TH-M11
TTACCGCTGCGGGTCAGCTCGCGTTGGGTAACAGGTGTCCGTCTTCGAGCTGCTCCGAGCACTCGCCCTCGACCAGGAAGTCGCCGTGGTAGAGAGCCTCGAAATCAACTTTGATCACGTCGGCACTGGAGTCATCGATCCACATACAGCTGAGCGTAAGGGCAACATTTAAGGAATCTTTGAGTCACGATTCGGAAAATCGTGGCAATTGTTACCGCCCAGTAAGGCCTCCCGGGCCGGACGTCCCGTCCGGATGCTTGGAAATGACCTATTGGGCAGGCGTGCAACCACATATGCTCGGCAAATGTCCTGGTTGTCGGGCGCAGAGTGGGACCGCGCCGGTAGTGCTTTCGCCCACGCTAATCGGGCGTAGACGGCGGCCCGGGCCTCGCCCACTTGACTTATCGCCGATAAGTTGTCAAACGATAGCGAACCGGAGGATCCACCGATGCTGCAGCGGATCGCCTACCTTGCCATCGCAAGGCCGCGGCGGATACTGGCAGCTGCCGTCATGGTTCTCGTCGCGGCGGGGGTCTTCGGGCTTCCGGTGGCCAAGAGTTTGTCCGCGGGCGGTTTCCAAGACCCGGCTTCCGAGTCGGCGCAGGCGACGAAACTACTGACCGACAAGTTCGGCCAGAGCGATCAGCAGCTGGTCCTCCTGGTGACCGCGCCGTTGGGTGCGCAGAGTGCGCAAGCTCGTCGCATCGCCACCGAAATCGTCGAGCAGGTCCAAGGGTCGGACGGGGTGTACAACGTCGTCTCGGCCTGGACCGGGCCCGCGGCGGCAGGTCCCGGACAGCTGGCCGCCGATCTGGTGAGCAAAGACGGCAAGTCCGGGCTCATCGTGGCAAACCTCAAGGGCGGCGAGAACTACGCGCAGCACTACGCCAAGAACATCGCCGGCCGCGTCGTGCATGATCGCGACGGCGTCACGGTTCGAGCGGGCGGTGCGGCGATGGTCTACGACCAGATCAACCGTCAGAACGAGCGAGACCTGCTGCTGATGGAGTCACTCGCGATTCCGCTGAGCTTTCTGGTGCTGGTCTGGGTGTTCGGCGGTTTGCTGACCGCGGCGTTGCCGGTCTGCCTGGGCGGGCTGACCCTGGTGGGGTCGATGTCGGTGCTGCGGCTGATCAGCTTTGGCACCGACGTCTCTACCTACGCGCTGAACCTCAGCATGGCCCTCGGCCTGGCCCTGGCCATCGATTACACGCTGCTGATCATCAGCCGGTACCGCGACGAGTTGGCCGACGGCGCTGAGCCCGACAAGGCGCTGGTTCGGACCATGGCCACCGCAGGTCGGACGGTGTTGTTCTCGGCGACCACCGTCGCGTTGTCGATGGCGGTGCTGGTCCTTTTCCCGATGTATTTCCTGAAGTCGTTCGCCTACGCCGGGGTGGCCACGGTGGCCTTCGTCGCGGTGGCCTCGATCGTGGTCACTCCCGCGGCGATCGTTGTTCTCGGCCCCCGGCTGGACGCGCTGGATATGCGCGGACTGGGCCGTCGGCTGCTCGGCCGGCCCGAACCGGTGCGCAAGCCCGTGGAGCAGTTGTTCTGGTACCGCTCCACGAAATTCGTGATGCGGCGAGCGGTGCCCATCGGCCTGGCGGTCGTCGCGCTGCTGGCGGTGCTGGGACTTCCGTTCTTCGGGGTGAAATGGGGTATGCCCGACGACCGGGTGCTGCCGGCGTCGGCCTCGGCGCATGCCGTTGGCGATCAGCTGCGGCACGAATTCGCCGATGACTCAGCGACCGCGGTGTCTGTTGTCGTTCCGGATGTTCGAGGGGTGCGTCCGGGCGACCTCAGCCGCTACGCGGCCGACCTGTCACGGGTTGCCGACGTGTCGGCAGTCTCGGCGCCCACCGGTACGTTCATCGGCGGCAACCGGGTCGGGCCACCGTCGGCGGCCACCGGAATGGCGCAGGGCAGTGCGTTCTTGACGGTGGCCAGCACGGCGCCGTTGTTCTCGAACGCGTCCGACACCCAGCTCGATCGGTTGCATGCGGTGCCCGGGCCCGCGGGTCAATCGGTTCAGCTGGCCGGGATGGCCCAGA
>NZ_JBYCLD010000029.1:0-2290 GCF_057473725.1 Mycobacterium sp. TH-M11
GGCTCGGTTTTGGGCTGGGCTCCTCGGTGGTGTCGTTGGCCTGGCGCACCGACGAAGACATCGCGGTGAGCCGCAACGACGCCGTGTTTCCGGTGTCCTATGTGAACATCGACGGGGTGAACTCCGATGCGCCGAGCGGTAATTTGCAGCAGCCGGTCGGGGTGATCGCGGCCAACCCGTCGACGGTCTACGTCGCCGATCCGCGTGGTGTGATGCAGTTGTCTATGTCCGGCGCCGAGGGGCTGTCGGGTTGGCTGGACGTGCCGGCGTTCATGGCGGGCGGCGCGATCCCGGTGATGCCGGGGTAAGGCCGAATTTGGTGACGGTTGAGGCTGTGCGGCTGCGTTAGGGTTTTCCTCGTGTCGGATTTGCGGGTTACCCCGGAGATGCTTGCGCACGTGTCGGCCGAGTTCGACGCGGCTGCACAACAGCTGCGCGACGGCCTCGGGTCGCTCGATGGCGAAGTCAGGCAGATCCTCGGTTCCACCTGGACCGGTGAAGCAGCCTCCGCGTACAACGCGGTGTGGCGCGAATGGCATGAGGGATCGTCGAAAGTGCTCCAAGGTCTGATGACGATGTCGGAGCTGTTGAAGTCAGCGGCCGGCGGTTATTCGGGCACTGATCAGGCTGGTGGTGCGAGTATCGCGGCGTCGGGGATATAGGTCATGGGCGCATTCAAGGTGGATCCGGCGGCGCTGTTGGCCGCTGCTGATCAGATGTCGTCGTTCGAGCAGCGTATGGAACAGACGTTGGCGCAATTGGCGGCGGTTGAGCACCAGTTGGGTGCGACGTGGGATGGCTGCGGTGGGCAGGCGCAAGCTGCTGCTCAGCAGCGGTGGACGGAGGGCGTGGCCGAGATGCGGCGGGCGCTGGCTGATTTGCGGCAGGTCGCTGAGGGCGCACACGAGAACTACCACGGCGCGGCGCAAGTGAATCTGCGTAACTGGGGCTAGCCCGTGGGCGGGTACGAGGTCGACCCGGCGCGGTTGGCCGCATCAGGGAAATCTGTTGGTGCGCAAGGCGATGCCTTGGTCGCATCGTTGGCGGCCTTGGAGTCGGCGCTGACGGGGTCGGGGCTGATGTGCGGTACCGACGAGGCGGGCCTGGCGTTCTTCACCGACTACCGCAAAGGCGCACAGGCGTTGACCTCGGCGGCCGAGTCAGCGGTGAACGCCTTCCGGAACGTGGGCTACGGCGTCGAGGTGTCGGCGCATAACTATGCGTGCAGTGAGACTGCGTCGACGGTTGGCGTGGGTGGGGAATCCATCCCGGTGCCCGCGCAACCAACGAGATATACGGCATCAGGGATCTCCGGACAGTCGGGCCCGGAAATTACTCAGCCCAGCTTGTGGGCGATAGTTCAGCAATTCGTTGGTGGGTCGTGGCCGAATGGCAATCCGGCGACGATGCGGGCTGCCGCCGACGCGTGGCGTGCGCTGGGCACGGCGATATCCGCCGCGTCGGGTGATGCCGGCGGGTGTCTGGCGGGCGTGGCGGACCACGACATTCCTGAACTGGCTGGTATCACCGGCGCTCTGAAGACATTGACCGAAGGCAGCCACGATCTGGGCGGTCAGTGTAGTTCGCTTGCCGCATCGTTGGATTCGTTCGCCGGCGAAGTGCAGAGCTCGCAGGACGCGATCCGGGATCTGCTGCACCGGTTGAGTGTGTCCGGGATTCTCGACGAACTCGGCGCGATCTTCAGTGGACACAACCCGCTCGACGACCTCAAGCAGATCGGCCATGACATCTCGGCAATCTTGCATACCCTCGGTCGCGAGTTGGATGCTCTTGCTTCCGGCTTTCAACTGCTGATCGACGGAATGGACGGTTTGATACGCGAATTCGAGGCGTGGGATCGCAAGGAATTCACTCACTTTTTCGGTGATCACGTCGGCAACGCCTTGGCGAGTGGCCTCAACTCCTACCTCGACATCGAAGAGGGAATAGCGAAGTCGGGATTAGAGGTATTGCAGTCCGTCCCGACGATGTTGGCCCATCCGGTCGATACGGCCAAGGGCATGGTCACGCTGGGCAAGGACATGCTGGAGGTGTCCACGCCTCTGGGGATGCTGGATCCCGAAGGCGTCCAGAAGGCTGAAGGTCATCTGTTGAATGTCGTCAAAGGTGTTGTCGACTATAAGGATTGGACGAGTGACCGGCCGTTGGTCGGGTTGGGCGACAACCTGGGCAACGCTGCGCAGGTGTTGATTCCCGGCTTGGCCGAGGCCAAGACCGGTTTGACTGCAGGCAAGGTGGGCGAGGAGGGGGCCCAGGTGGCCCGCGCCGA
>NZ_JBYCLD010000030.1:0-13446 GCF_057473725.1 Mycobacterium sp. TH-M11
CCAAGCTTACCATCCGCAAGCTGATTGCTTGCACTTTGCTATCATGACCGGGTGAAGACCCTGTACCTGAGGAATGTGCCCGACGACGTCGTCGAACGGTTGGCGCGCCTTGCCGCTCGCGACAACACGTCGGTGACGGCGGTAGCCGTGCGCGAACTCGCCGAAGCTTCCCGCCGCGTCGACAACCCTGCCCTGTTGGGAGAGCTGCCGGATCTGAACATCGACACCAGCGCGGTGATCGGCGACCTCGATGCCGAACGCGCTGGGCGATGATCGTTGTCGACGCATCAGCTGCATTGTCGGCTCTGCTGAACGACGGCCAAGCCCGGCGGTTACTCGCCACCGAGTATCTGCACGCGCCACACCTGGTCGACTCGGAGATCGCTAGCGGGCTACGCCGGCGAGTCCGAGCTCAGCAGTTGAGCGCCGCTCAGGGTTGGCGTGCGCTGGACACCTGGCGCCACCTTGCGCTGAGCCGTCACGCGGTACATACCCTGCTCGACCGGATCTGGGGCCTTCGTGACCGTGTCTCGGCATACGACGCGAGCTACGTCGCGCTCGCCGAGGCGCTCGGCTGCCCGCTCGTCACCGCCGACAGTCGGTTGGGCGGGGCACACGGGATTCGCTGCCCCATCACCCTCGTTCCTCGTTGACCACGAATTAAAAGAGACCGGAGCGCCGGCGCCCTTGCCCCGCCGCTCGGCTACGCAGTGGAGCCATCCGCTGGTTTCAGTCGATGTCGGTGGCCGCCGGCACACTGGCGCCATGCTCGATCTCATCCTCCCGATGGAATGCGGCGGTTGCGGCGCGCCGTCGACGCGCTGGTGCGCGGCCTGCGCCGCTGAACTCGTCCCGGGCCAGGACGCGCCACGCGTGGTCACCCCGCGCATCGACCCGGGTGTGCCGGTGTTCGCGCTGGGCCGCTACGCCGGTGCGCGACGGCGCTCGATCGTCGCGATGAAAGACCGCGGTCGCGCCGATCTGTGCGCGCCGCTGGCCCGGTCGCTGGCTTTGGGCGTGCATCGCCTGCTGCTGTGGGGCCTGCTGGACGTGCCGCTGACTATCGTCCCGGCGCCGACCCGCGGCTGGTCGGCGCGGCGCCGCGGCGGCGACCCGGTGACACACGTCGCCGCGCTGGCAACGGCAGGTCATCCGGACGTCAGCGTTGTGCGTGCGTTGCGGATGACGTCGCTGGCCCGCGACTCGGCGGGGTTGAACAGCGCCGCACGCGAACGCAACATCGCCGGACGGGTACTTCGGACGCGCCGACGCCTGCCCGGCGGCGTTGAGGTCCTGCTCGTCGACGACGTCGTCACCACCGGCTCGACGGCACGGGAATCGGTCCGCATTCTGCACGGCGCTGGGGCGCGGGTGTCGGCTGTGCTGGCGCTAGCCGCCGCGTGAGCGTTTGTGAAGAACTCGCAACAGGTCGACCGAAATGCTGGCCCAGTCGCCTGTCTACGGTCTACCGTCGATCGCAAGCACCAACAACGCCTTAACGCAGCGTAAATCGCAGCTTGAGGTGCCACCGTCAACGGTAGGGGGTGAGTTCTCGACACCTTGCATCGGCGGGCGGCCAACTCAGTTCTGACAACCCCGTCGGCGCGTGCATCACAACCCGGCGCGCAACATCTGCGTGCAACGCGAGAGAAGGTGAGTTGTCAAGTATGTCAAGGCAAACCGTGGATTCCGGACAGCTGCTGGCCGAACGTCCAGCAGACATCGACGAGCACGAACCGACGGCGACAGCCGAGGTCGTCGTCAAGGGCCGCAACGTCGAAATCCCTGACCACTTCCGCGTCTACGTCTCGCAGAAGCTCGCCCGCCTGGAGCGATTCGACCGAACCGTCTACCTGTTCGACGTCGAGCTCGACCACGAACGCAACCGGCGCCAGCGCAAGTCCTGTCAGCACGTCGAGATCACCGCTCGCGGTCGCGGGCCGGTAGTCCGGGGCGAGGCCTGCGCCGATAGCTTCTATGCCGCCTTCGAGGCAGCGGTCGCCAAACTGGAGGGCCGATTGCGCCGCGTGAAGGACCGGCGCAAGGTCCACTACGGCGACAAAACCCCGGTGTCGCTGGCCGCCGCCACCGCCATCGTCCCGGCGCCCGAACCGGCTTTTGACAATATCGAGACTCCGCACTTCGGCGAGCCCGAGGGCACCAACGGACATCACCTTCCCGGCCGCATTGTGCGCACCAAGGAACACCAGGCCAAGCCGATGTCGGTTGACGATGCGCTCTACGAGATGGAGCTCGTCGGTCACGACTTCTTCCTGTTCTTCGACAGCCAGACCGAACGGCCCACCGTGGTCTATCGGCGGCATGCGTATGACTACGGTCTGATCCGGCTGGCTTAGCCGAACGTGCTCGTCACCTAGGATGGGGGACGCTGAAGACGTCGATCAGCCCGGCGACAATGCACAGCGCGTAGCGCGATGAGGAGGAACCGGGCAATTTGACCTAGGGGACAAAGCTGTGCTGAGTAGGTTGCTGCGCGTTGGTGAAGGTCGCATGGTCAAGCGCCTCAAGCGGGTGGCCGAATACGTCAACAGCTTGTCTGACGAGATCGAGAAGCTCACCGACGACGAACTGCGCGCCAAGACGACCGAGTTCAAGAAGCGCCACGCTGACGGCGAGAGCCTCGACGAACTGCTTCCCGAAGCGTTCGCGGTGGCCCGCGAGGCCGCGTGGCGGGTGCTCGACCAGCGTCCGTTCGACGTGCAGCTGATGGGAGCGGCGGCGCTGCACTTCGGCAACGTCGCCGAGATGAAGACCGGTGAAGGCAAGACGCTGACTTCGGTGATGCCGGCCTACCTCAACGGCATCGGCGGCCGGGGCGTCCACATCGTCACGGTCAACGACTACCTGGCCAAACGCGACAGCGAATGGATGGGCCGGGTGCACCGCTTCCTGGGCCTGGATGTCGGCGTGATCCTCGCGCACATGACGCCCGACGAGCGGCGCATCGCCTACAACGCCGACATCACCTACGGCACCAACAACGAATTCGGCTTCGACTATTTGCGCGACAACATGGCCCACAGCCTCGACGACTGCGTCCAGCGGGGCCACAACTTCGCCGTGGTCGACGAGGTCGACTCGATCCTGATCGACGAGGCCCGCACTCCGCTGATCATCTCCGGACCGGCCGACGGCGCCTCGCACTGGTACACCGAGTTCGCCCGCATCGCCCCGTTGATGGAGAAGGACACCCACTACGAGGTCGACATCCGCAAGCGCACGATCGGTGTGCACGAGCTCGGTGTGGAGTTCGTCGAGGATCAGCTCGGTATCGACAACCTGTACGAAGCCGCCAACTCGCCGCTGGTCAGCTACCTCAACAACGCCCTGAAAGCCAAGGAGCTGTTCGCCCGCGACAAGGACTACATTGTCCGTGATGGCGACGTGATCATCGTCGACGAGTTCACCGGCCGCACGCTGGTCGGACGCCGCTACAACGAGGGTATGCACCAGGCCATCGAGGCCAAGGAGCGCGTCGAGATCAAGGCCGAGAATCAGACCCTGGCCACCATCACCTTGCAGAACTACTTCCGGCTCTACGACAAGCTGTCCGGGATGACCGGTACCGCCGAAACCGAGGCGGCCGAGTTGCACGAGATCTACAAGCTGGGCGTGGTCGCGATCCCGACCAACCGAGAAATGATCCGCGCCGACCAGACCGACCTGATCTACAAGACCGAGGAAGCCAAGTACATCGCGGTCGTCGACGACGTCGCCGAGCGTTACGAAAAGGGCCAGCCGGTGCTGATCGGCACCACCAGCGTGGAGCGCTCGGAGTACCTGTCGCGCCAGTTCCAGAAGCGGCGCATCCCGCACAACGTCCTCAACGCGAAATACCACGAGCAGGAAGCCGGCATCATCGCCGAGGCCGGCCGCCGTGGCGCCATCACCGTGGCCACCAACATGGCCGGCCGCGGGACCGACATCGTGCTGGGCGGCAACGTCGACTTCCTCACCGATCTGCGGCTGCGGGCCCGTGGTCTGGATCCCGGCGAGACCCCCGACGAGTACGAGGCTGCCTGGCACCAGGAGCTGCCGATCGTCAAGGCCGAGGCCGCCGCCGAGGCCAAGGAAGTCACCGACGCCGGCGGGCTCTACGTGCTGGGCACCGAGCGGCACGAGTCGCGCCGGATCGACAATCAGCTGCGTGGCCGCTCCGGGCGTCAGGGCGACCCGGGCGAGTCGCGCTTCTACCTGTCCTTGGGCGACGAGTTGATGCGTCGTTTCAACGGCGCCGCGCTGGAGTCGCTGCTGACCCGACTCAATCTGCCCGACGACGTACCAATCGAGGCCAAGATGGTGACCCGGGCGATCAAGAGCGCCCAGACCCAGGTCGAGCAGCAGAACTTCGAGGTCAGAAAGAACGTCCTCAAGTACGACGAGGTGATGAACCAGCAGCGCAAGGTCATCTACGCCGAACGTCGGCGCATCCTGGAGGGCGAGAACCTGCAGCAGCAGGCCCACGACATGCTGGTCGCCGTAATCACCGCCTACGTTGACGGCGCCACCGCCGTGGGCTACGCCGAGGATTGGGATCTGGAGAAGCTCTGGGAAGCTCTCAAGACGCTGTATCCAGTCGGCATCGACCATCACACCCTGATCGAGTCCGACGCGGTCGGGGAGGCGGGCGAGCTGACCCGCGAGGAACTGCTCGACGCGCTCATCGCGGACGCCGAGCAGGCCTACGCCAAGCGCGAAGCCGAGCTCGAAGCGTTGGCCGGCGAGGGCGCGATGCGCCAGCTGGAGCGCAACGTGCTGCTCAACGTCATCGACCGCAAATGGCGCGAGCACCTCTACGAGATGGACTACCTCAAGGAGGGCATCGGCCTGCGGGCGATGGCCCAGCGCGACCCGCTGGTCGAATACCAGCGCGAGGGCTTCGACATGTTCACCGGCATGCTGGATGGCCTCAAAGAAGAGTCCGTCGGTTTCTTGTTCAACGTCGCCGTCGAGGCGGTTCCGCCACAGCAGGTCGGGCCGGTGGACGAGCCGGACGGCTTGGCCGAGTTCGCCGCCGCTGCGGCGGGCGCCCAGCAGCGCAGCGGCGCGGCGCGTGAGCCGGCGCCTGCGTTGCGCGCCAAGGGCATTGACAACGAGGCGCCGCAACTGACTTACACCGGACCCGCCGAAGACGGCTCGGCGCAGGTGCGGGGCAACGGGGACAAGTCGCCGGCGCGCGCGGGTGGCGGAAGCCGACGTGAGCGTCGCGAGACGGCCCGGCGGCAAGGCCGGCACGCCAAGCCCAAGCGGCGCTAACCAATATGGAGCGCGACCACCTGCCAGCGTCCGGCGAACTGCTCGATGCGGCAGGCAATGGCGTGTGTGCGCGGCCCGCGGCTGTAGCTGCCGAACACCTCGGCCGCTGCCCGGCCGCTCACCGGTTGCAGGCGAATCCGGCGTAGCACCGCCGCCCCATCCGGGCGGTCGCTGCCTCGATTGGCCGATAGCACCGAGTCGACGAGTTCGGCGGCCAGCAGCCCCTTCAGTTGCGCAATCGGGCGCCTGCGGTCGATGACCTCCAACACCCGACGTAAGGTGGCGTCGGCAAAGCCAGCCGCTTGCCGCATGGGCATCGGCATCGCGGTTGTCGGTGGATGTCGTTGTGGCACATGAGTATTGCGCGTTCGCGGGACTCTCGGCGAGGGTCTGCACTGCCGGACATCCCGGGCCGGGGGTTCGCAGTCGACGACCGGGGTGACCGCGAACGGCTGGCGATCCACTGAGCTTGACTCCGATCGACTGGAACCGGTCGACATTGAACTCTCCCGCACGTTTCGAAGGGCCATACAACACTGGCCTGCTGGAGAGTGGCAGACGAGTGTGAGGATCATCGCACAATCACCGCGTCCGCGTACCCGCGCTGTGCAGGGGGCCCGCCAGCCGGTTAGCGTTTCCGGCATATTGGTCGGTGACCAATTCGTAAGGGACGTAAAGGGGAGAGGCGACGTGACCCGGTTGTCCGCTTCGGACGCCTCCTTCTACCAGCTGGAGAACTCGGCGACGCCGCTCTACGTCGGGTCGTTGTCGATCCTGCGTCAGCCGCGCGCCGGGTTGAGCTACGAGACCCTGCTGGCCGCTGTGGAGCGGCAACTGCCGAAGGTTCCACGCTATCGGCAGAAGGTCCGTGAAGTGACGATGCGGCTGGCCCGGCCGGTCTGGGTCGACGACCGCGAGTTCGACATCACCTATCACGTCCGGCGCTCGGCGCTGCCGTCGCCGGGCAGCGACGAGCAGCTGCATGAGCTGATCGGACGGCTGGCGGCCCGCCCGCTGGACCGCTCGCGGCCGCTCTGGGAGATGTACCTGGTTGAGGGTTTGGCCAAGAATCGGTTGGCGCTGTACACCAAGTCGCATCAGGCGCTGATCAACGGCATGGGCGCGGTCGAGATCAACCACGTCATCGCCGACCGCAGTCGCCGTCCGCCGCCATTTGTCGAAGACATCTGGGTGCCCGGTCGCGAACCCGGCAGAGTGCGGTTGCTGCTCGGCGCGGTCGGCGATTGGGCCACCCGCCCACAGGAGCAGCTCAAGGCGGTTCACAGCGGGGCCGTTGATCTGCTGACCAGCTCGGGCCAGCTGGCCGACGCCGGCCAACGGATGGTCGAGGTCGCCCGCACGCTGGCGCGTGGCTCCGCCCCCCGCAGTCCGCTGAACGCCACGGTGTCGCGCAACCGGCGGTACACGGTCGCGTGCGGGCGACTCGACGATTACCGGCTGATCCGGTTGCGGTACAACTGCGATGTCAACGATGTAGTGCTGGCCGTGGTCGCCGGCGCGCTGCGCAACTGGCTGATGTCCCGCGGCGAGCCGCCGGCGCCGACCGCGACCGTTCGGGCGATGGCGCCGTTGCCGGTATTCGAGGCCTTCAACTCGTCTAATCGCGGGCCGACCATCAGCCAGGTATCCCCGTTCCTGGTCGACCTACCGGTCGGCGAGGGCAACACGGTGGTGCGGCTGTCCCAGATTGCGCACGCCACCGAAAGCAACCCGACAGCGGCCAGCCTGGTGGACGCGCGCACCATCGCGACGCTGTCCGGCTTCGCGCCACCGACTCTGCACGCCATGGGGATTCGGGTCGCGACCGGATTGTCGCCGCGCTTGTTCAACCTGTTGATCACCAATGCGCCTGGTGCCCAGTCCCAGATGTACGTCGCCGGAGCCAAGCTGCTCGAGAGCTACGCGGTGCCGCCGCTGCTGAACAATCAGGTATTGGCTATCGGCGTGACGTCGTACAACGGGATGCTGTACTACGGCATCAACGCCGATCGAGACGCGATGAGCGACGTCGACGTGTTTCCGGCATTGCTGGGCGAATCGCTCGATGAACTGCTGGAAGCCGCGCAATAGCCCTACCATTCGATGGTGAGCCAGGCGCAGAACAAGCAGCCCAAGATCTCGGTCAAAGTCTATGAAGCCGAATTGTTCAGGCTGCAAACGGAATTGGTAAAGCTACAGGAATGGGTGCGCACGGCAGGTGTTCGCGTCGTCGTAATCTTCGAGGGTCGTGACGGGGCGGGCAAGGGCGGTGTCATCAAACGAGTCACCGAATACCTCAACCCGCGGTTTGCGCGAATCGCCGCGCTGCCGACGCCGACTGATCGCGAACGCGGGCAGTGGTATTTCCAGCGCTACGTCGCGCAACTGCCCACCAGGGGTGAGATCGTGCTCTTCGACCGGTCCTGGTACAACCGCGCCGGCGTCGAGAAAGTGATGGGGTTCTGCACGCCGCAGGAGCATGCGCTGTTCCTGCAACAGACGCCGATCTTCGAGCAGATGCTGATCGATGACGGAATTCTGTTGCGCAAGTATTGGTTTTCGGTTTCCGAAGAGGAGCAGTTGCGGCGCTTCAAAGCGCGGCGCAACGATCCGGTGCGGCAATGGAAGTTGAGCCCGATCGACCTGGAATCCCTCTACAAGTGGGAAGACTATTCGCGGGCCCGGGATGAGATGATGACCTACACCGACAAGCCCAGCAGCCCATGGTATTTGGTGGAATCGGACATCAAGAGGCATGCGCGGCTGAACATGATCGCGCATCTGTTGTCCACGATCGACTATCAGCCGGTGAAACTGCCGAAAGTCAAACTACCCGCTGAGCCGGTCGGTACCGGCGACTACCAGCGGCCACCGCGGGAGCTGTCTACTTACGTCGACGACCATGTCGCAACGCTGATCGGCGACACCGAATGACAAGGACGAACGCGAACTGATGCGCATCTACATTCCGGCGACGCTGGCCATGCTGCAGCAACTCGTCGCCGACGGTTGGCTGCGGCCCGTAGGCGGCACCGCCTTCGCAGTCACCCCCCAGCTGCGTGAAGCCTATGCCGAAGGCGACGACGACGAGCTAGCCGAAGTCGCGCTGCGAGAGGCGGCCCTGGCGTCGCTACGGCTGCTGGCCGGCGCGACCGAAGACGGCGGCCGCCAAGGCGCGCTGCCGGCTCGACGCGCGGTGCTGGTGGCCGATGTCGGCGACGTCACACTGCGCCCGGATCTCGACGATGCGGTGGTGCGGATCGGCGCTGCCGTGACCACCGACGAGGTGGTCGCCGCATTCGTCGACAACGCTGCGGCGGAAGCGCAGGTCAAAGCGGCGATCGAGGTGGTCGACGCGGCTGACCTGGGCGACGAGGACGCCGAGCTGACCGTCGGGGATGCCCTCGATCACGACCTGGCGTGGTACGCGACTCAGGAGCTGCCGTTCCTGCTGGAGCTGCTCTGAGCCGGCTTTGAGTCTCCGCGAGGTATAGCTACGGAACCGTAGGTTACGGTACCGTAGGTTCTGTCCCGAGTAAGAGACCAGGAGTTTCGCCAATGGACAGAAAAGTGTCACGTCCGGCTGCCGACGTCATCGAGACCACGCCGATTACGCTGGCCGGAGTGGAAACTCACCCAGGCTGGCACGCGCTTCGCAAAATTGCCCATCGCATCACCACGCCGCTGCTGCCCGATGACTACACCCGCCTCGCCAACCCGCTGTGGTCGGCGCGAGAACTGCGCGGACGCATTCTGGACGTGCGGCGCGAGACAAGCGATTCCGCGACCCTGGTCATCAAGCCGGGATGGGGCTTCAGCTTTGACTATGAGCCGGGTCAGTACATCGGCATCGGGTTGTTGATGGACGGCCGTTGGCGCTGGCGCTCCTACTCGTTGACGTCCAGCCCGCTCACCTCGGGCGCACACCGCGGGGCGCGCACGGTGACGATCACGGTGAAGGCGATGCCGGAAGGCTTCCTGTCCAGTCATCTTGTCGACGGGGTGCAGCCGGGGACGATCGTGAGATTGGCGGCGCCGCAGGGCAATTTCGTGCTGCCCGACCCCGCGCCGCCGACTGTGTTGTTCCTCACCGCCGGCTCGGGCATCACGCCGGTGATGTCGATGCTGCGCACGCTGGCCCGTCGCGACCAGATCACCGACGTGATCCACGTCCATTCGGCACCCACGGCGCAAGACGTGATGTTCGGTCCCGAACTCGAGCGGCTGGCCAAGGATCATCCCGGCTACCGGTTGCAGCTGCGCGCGACGCGTAGCGAAGGTCGGCTCGATCTTTCCCGGCTCGACGCCGAGGTGCCGGACTGGCGCAGCCGGCAGACCTGGGCGTGTGGCCCCGCGGCGATGCTGGACTCCGCCGAGCAGGCCTGGTCGGCGGCCGGCATCAGCTCCCGCCTGCACCTTGAGCGGTTCGCGGTCTCCAAGGCTGCACCAGCCGGGACGGGCGGCACGGTCACATTCGCCAAGAGCGGAAAGAGCGCCGCTGCCGACGCGGCGACATCGCTGATGGACGCCGGTGAGCAGGCTGGTGTGCAGATGCCGTTCGGCTGCCGGATGGGTATCTGCCAGTCCTGCGTGGTAACCCTGACCGAGGGCCATGTCCGCGATTTGCGGACCGGCCTCGAACGCGAGCCGGGGACACGCGTGCAGACGTGTGTTTCCGCGGCGTCCGGCGACTGTACTCTCGACGTTTAGAAGCTACCCACTGGTAACCTACGCTTTCGTAGGTTACGATAGCGTAGGTCAGGAACTGCAGGCTGCAGGAAGGTAAACACCACGATGGCGATCACCGACCTCGATGTCTTCGCGCATCTGACGGACGCCGACATCGAGAATCTCGGCGTCGAACTCGACGCCATCCGCCAGGACATCGAAGACTCTCGTGGCGAGCGCGATACCCGCTACATTCACCGCACCATCGCCGCGCAGCGCGCCCTCGAAGTCGCCGGCCGACTGATGCTGGCATTCGGCAAGCGCCGGTCAGCCTGGTGGGCGGGTACCGCGACCCTCGGCGTGGCCAAGATCGTCGAGAACATGGAGATCGGCCACAACGTCATGCACGGTCAGTGGGACTGGATGAACGACCCCGAGATCCACTCCTCCTCCTGGGAGTGGGACATGATGGGATCGTCCAAGCACTGGCGCTACACCCACAATTTCCTGCACCACAAGTACACCAACATTCTCGGCATGGACGACGACGTGGGCTACGGCCTGCTGCGGGTGACCCGCGACGTCCCGTGGAAGCGCTTCAACCTGTTCAACCTGTTCTACAACGCAATGTTGGCGCTCGGCTTCGAGTGGGGCGTCGGCCTGCAGCACGTGGAGATCGGCAAGATCGTCATGGGGCGCATCGACAACGACGACGCTCGCGAACGGGTCGACGAGTTCTTCAACAAGGCCGGTCGCCAGGTGCTCAAGGACTATGTCGCGTTCCCAGCACTGACGTCGTTGTCGCCGGGCGCGTCGTTCACCTCGACGCTGAAAGCCAACATCCTGGCCAACATCATCCGCAACGTGTGGGCCAACGCCATCATCTTCTGCGGGCATTTCCCCGACGGTGCCGAGAAGTTCACCAAGACCGACATGGTCGGGGAGACCAAAGGCCATTGGTACCTGCGCCAGATGCTGGGCAGCGCCAACATCAACGCGGGCCCGGCGATGCGTTTCATGAGTGGGAGCCTGTCCCATCAGATCGAACACCACCTGTTCCCGGATCTGCCCAGTAACCGGTATGAGGAGATTGCGGTACGGGTGCGCCAGATCTGCGACAAGTACGACTTGCCCTACACCACGGGGCCTTTCCTGGTGCAGTACGGCAAGACGTGGCGGACGATCGCCAAGTTGTCGCTGCCGGACCGCTACCTGCGCGCCACCGCCGACAACGCCCCGGAGACGCGCAGCGAGTCGATGTTCGCCGAACTGGGGCCCGGTTTCGCCGGTGTCGACCCGTCAACTGGCCGTCGTCGCGGACTGAGGACCGCGATCGCCACTGTGCGGGGGTGGCGGCGCAACAAGCGGGGTGCCGAGCAGGAGCCTGGACGCGACGAACTCGCCGCCTGATCCGGGCGGCGAGGTGTCGGTCTAGGAAACCGCCGCTAGCACCGCATGATGTGCCCGCAGCTGCGTGGGCCGAGTTACCGCGGTCTCTCGACGCCACGGACCCCGTGCGCCGAGCATGCCGAAGATCGCCATCCGCGACCGTGACGTTCGGTTGGTGCGGGGTCGGCGCCACCGATACCCGTGGCATCCGCAAGATGAGTAGCGGCCCGGGCTGCGCGGTTTCGGCCCCTGCCGCCGCGGATATCGGGTCGCTCGCACCACTCCGGGACACACTGTGGCAAACCCCAGAAGTGATGCAGCACAAAGCGTTAACGCAGTAAATTTTAAGCAAATTCCTTGCTGGCCTTTATCTTTCCGTATTCGTGGGCTAGTGTCGGCCGGGGGGATAGGCACGAGTTAGGGCTTCTTGCGGGGAGTAGGCCCGAACATTTCGTCACAGTGCACACCCTTTTAGTGAGCAAGTGACCGCAATCTACTGAAATGAGCACTTTGATGAACCGTCGTATCACCATGCCCTTAAGCGCGGCCGCTGGAGGGTTGCTGGCCTCCGCATTTCTGCCGGTGGCCTTCGCCTTCGCCGATACCTCCGACCCGTTCACCACCTTTGCCGGGCAAGTCGACTCGACCGCCTCGGCCACCGAGTTGGCCAACCTTGACTCGACGTTGAACACCGGCGACCCCACCCTTGCCGCCTCGCTTGGCTCCGATGTAACCACGGGGTCCACACCGTTCGGCATAGGGCAGGCCCCGGCAGCCGACGACGCGTTCGCCAACCTGCTGCCCGCCGACGCCACGACGGCGCAGATCAATGAGGCGGCCAACTACGACGCGGTGCTGTACAACGGAGACCCCACACTGGCTGCCAGCCTGGCTGCTTCCGACAGCACCGGGGTGTTCCCGGATGCACCCGGTTCGGATGCCTTCACGATCGGCACCACCACCTTCGACCCCTACACCGTGGCTGCTGACGGCACGCAGACGGAAGGCTTCGCGCCTGTGACCGCGGGAACAGGTACGTCCCCATTTTTCGAGACCGGCACCGTCGATAGTCAGAACTTCGACATCTTCGGCACGGCCAGCGGCTCCACCACCCCGACGCTCGAGGGGACTATCAACACCAGCGAGAACGTCACCAGCCTCGGTAGCATCACCAACACCGGGTTCGACGTCACCAGTGCAACGTCCGCTACCGGGGGCAGCACTGCGGGCCTGCCGGCCGACGGAACGATCTATGACATCACTAACTTCGGCAGCGGCTATGAGAACGTCTACACCGATGTCCCAGGTGCCGCCGCCGGCGACGCCGGCACTGCCACGGACACCTTCGTGACGCCGTTCGGGGACTATGACCTGTCGAGCCTGGTCAGTGCTTTTGACCTCTCAAGCCTCGACCCGGGTGCGGCGTTCGGTATTGCTGCTGACACAGGCAGCGCTGCTGCTGACGCGGTCGGAAGCGTCGATCCGCTGTCGTTCCTCGGTCTGTGAGGCGTCGTCGGCTGAACTGAATCGTGTGACAAACATCCCGGGTCGCCAGGGGCGGCCCGGGATGTTTGTCGTGTGAGCCATCCGAGGTGTGCACGCCGTCAGGCCACGAAACTGTCCAGCGGGATTGACGGGTTCACGCCTTGTCGACGATGGTGACCAGCCGCCGCAGCGCCTCGAGTTGCTGGGAATGGTCACCGTCGAGCTTCGCCAACAGCGTGGTGATGCCGGCCGCTTGGTAGCGGTCCACCCGCTCGGCGATAAAGTCGTCGTCACCAAGCAGATTCGTCAGCTTGCCGAGGTCCAGCGGTACGTGGGCGCGGGCCTCGTCGCGGTTGCCGGCCTGCCACAGCTCGGCAACCGCCGCGACTTCCTCGGCGTAACCCAGCCGGCTGAACGCGTCGTTGTAAAAATTCTGCCCGCCCACACCCATCGCCCCGATCGTGAACGCGTAGCCGTCGGCGTGCCGGCGGGCGGCCGCGTCACTGGATGCCCGGTCGTCGTGGAACTCCAGCGCCACCGGCGCGACCAGGTCGAGCTGATCCAGCGTTCGCCCGGCCCGCTGGGCGCCACTGCGCAACGGGCCGAGGAACACCTCGGCTGCTTCGG
>NZ_JBYCLD010000031.1:0-9261 GCF_057473725.1 Mycobacterium sp. TH-M11
TGCCCCAACCGGTCGGTTGCCGCGGCAATGCGCTGCAGGAATCCGCTGTACGCCTCGGCCGCGGAGCGCGCGTAGTCACGAGCCAGCCGTGTTTGCCAGGGCTCCTCGTAGCGCGCCCCGAGACTGTGTAGTTGCTGCGAGAAGTCCCCGGCCTGCTGCTGCACCGCTCGGAGCAGGCCGCGGGCGTGCTCGCTGCGCACCGGGTGTCGCACCCCGCCCGGTCCGGTGTTTTGCTTTAACTGCCAACATAATTCGTCGACCCGGCGGATGACGGCGAGCGTGTCTTCGATCGGTCCGGTGTCGTCGCGAATCTCGCGCGGCGGGACGGGAATTGTCACCGGGGGCGGTAAGAAGTCGTCGTTGTTCTCCCACGGGGCCTGCGGGGTGCCCGGATGCCCGGCGCCGATGCGCTGCACCTCGCCCTTCGCCCAGTCGACCGCCTCCTGGGCCGCTTGGTGTGCGCGCGCGACTTCTTCGTCAGCGACTGCACGAACGCGGGCGATCTCCTCTGCGGCCTCGTGTCGCGCCGCAGCGATCTCTTCCCCGGCGGCCGCGATTTCGGCGGCGGCCTTCTGGTGGGCCTCGGCCACGGCCGCCTCGGCCTCTTGCTGCGCTTGGGCGACCGCTGCGTCGGAAACCTTTCGCGCGTCCGCGATTTCGCCGGCGGCCTTACCCTTGGCCTCGGCCACGGCGGCCGCCGCGTCAGCGCGTACCCGCTCGAGCGAACTGCGCGCCTCCTGCGCGTCGCGTTCGGCCGCTTCGCGTTCGGTTGTGCGTTCAGTGGTTCGTTGGGCTGCTCGAGCCTCGGCAGCGCGGACCTGTTCAGCCGCAGCGGCCAGCTGAGCCGCGGTATCGGCGCTGATCTTTTCGATCTGCTCATGTAGCCGCTGGATGGCAGCCTCGGCGTCTTTCCGTTCTGCGGCGCGCTCGGCGGCCCGCTGCTCCGCCCGCGCATCCGCGGCCGCCGCCTGCTCTCGCGCCGCGGCGATTTCGGCCTGCGCGTCTGCCCGAAGTTGTGCGAGTTCACTGCGAAGAGCTTCGATAGTTCGTTGATCCGCAGCATGATCGGCCGCCCGCCGCTGGTCTTTGCGGGCCGATTCGGCCTCCACCTCGCGAGCCCGTTCGCGAGCCAACGCTGCTTCCTGAACCGCGCGCGCCGCTTCCGCATCCGCCATCTCGGCCTTCGCCGCCGCGTCGGTCCGGTCTTGCTGAGCGGTCAGAGCGAGGTGTTCGGCGTTCGCGCGCAACTGGTCGGCTTGGACCAAACGCATGACGGCCGAGAGGCGTCTTTGCCCCGGGCCGTGGGTGTTGCGGTGATCGATGAGCTGCTCTTCGCTCATCGCGGCGACCGCGGCCACGTCGGCGGACGGAGCCAGACCGACGTCTTCGGCGGCCGCGGCGGCGGTTTGTGCGGCGCGTCTTGTCAGGGCCGCCCACTCGGCGGGTGTGAGGTCTTCTATGCGTTGGTAGGTCGTGGTAGTCATCGGCGGCGGCGCCTACCGGTCAGCTCGCCCGCGCTCGTTGCCGCGGTATCGGCCGCGGTCTCCGATTCCGGACTCAGGTCGGGGGGCTGGGCCGCCGACCCGGGCTCTGCCTCGACGCGAGGTGCTCGCTTGCGGGCCGCCGGCTTCGCGGCCGCGCGCGCCCCGGCCGGTCCGGTCCTGAGATGGGAAAGTTGCCCGCCTTGCTGCGCCAGCACCAACGAGAATTGGTTCAGGTAAACAGCGATCGCCTTGGCCAAGGTCTCATCGCCCAGCCTCGTCGCATCACGATGCAGGCCGGCCAGTAACTCCAGCGCCACTTCCGGCCCCAGGCCAAGAGTTGCGCTCTCACCGGCGGCCGGCTCAATGCCCGCGGTCTCGACTACCCACTTGAATCGCTCACCGCATATCGCGAGGTCGGCGGCCCGCTCCCGCTCGTCCCGCTCTGCCTCGTAGTGCCGTTCGCGCTGGTCGAGCTCTTCGCGGTGACGTCTCGACGCACGCCAGCCGTGAACGACTAAGGTCAGCGTCAGCAGCACAACGGCGAGCAGCGCTAGCGCTGCGCCAAATCCGGCTGACGTGATGAATTCGCGGGCCGGGGGCAGCTCGAGCGCCTGGGGAATCGTCGCAGGACCCTCGGCCTGATCAATCGCTGCTGAGACCATCCGGTGTTCACTCCGCTCGTTCGAGTGCTGCTTCGAGACCAAACTATTGTCGGCCCGTCTGCCATTGTCTCTGATTTTGAATACGCCTAGCGCGCCAATTGCGCGGCGGAACCAACCGTGCACTCGCGCCGCCGATACAGCACCGGATTCGCTCGGCCCCGCTTTCGCAGCGGGTCGGTGCCGCGAGCGCCGGCTCGACCTGCTTTTCCGGGCTTCCTCTCGCAGTCACCTCGAGTTGTTCTGGCATAGCTGGTCGGCAATCCGGACGTCGTCGAGCGTGCGGCGGCGGCTGCTACCGTTGATATGTGATTAAAGTGGCAAGGAATTGCCGTCATCGTTGACGCAGGTCCGTTCCGCGATCGACGGCCCGGTGCGCCGCAGCGCTCTCGCCGCCACGCAGTTTCGTGGGTTGGCTTAAGGAGTCGGCGATGAGCGACGCCGCGCAGAGTTCGCGGGTGGGAACACAGTTCGGCCGCTTTTATCTCAAGCGCCTGCTGGGCCGCGGCGGTATGGGCGAGGTGTATGAAGCCGAGGACACCGTCAAAGAGCGGTCGGTTGCCCTGAAACTGCTGTCGCCGGTGCTGTGCCAAGATCCGGTGTTCCGTGAGCGCCTTCAACGGGAGGCCCGTACGGCCGGCCGCCTTCAAGAGCCGCATGTGGTGCCGGTCCACGATTACGGCGAGATCGACGGGCTGCTCTATTTGGAGATGCGGCTGATCGACGGCAAAGACCTGTCCACATTGTTGAAGGAGTCCGGTGCACTGGCCCCGCCGCGGGCGGTCGCCATCGTGCGCCAAGCCGCTTCAGCGCTCGACGCCGCACATGCCGCCGGCGTGGTGCACCGCGATATCAAGCCCGAAAACATCCTTATCACCAGCGACGATTTCGCTTACCTCGTCGATTTCGGCATCGCGAGCGCTACCGCCGACGAGAAGTTGACGTCGGCCGGGAGCGCGGTCGGCACCTGGAAGTACGCAGCGCCGGAGCGTTTCATCGAGGCCGAGGTGACCCATAGCGTCGACGTCTACGCGCTGGCCTGCGTACTGCACGAGTGCTTGACCGGTTCGCCGCCGTATCGAGCCGATAGCGCCGGGATGCTGATAACGGCGCACCTCATGGACGACATCCCGCATCCCAGCCAGCTACGACCGGGTGTTCCGATCGCGTTCGATCGCGTGATCCAGCGCGGCATGGCCAAAGACCCGAAAGAGCGCTATGCCAGTGCCGGTGAACTGGCGCATGCCGCCAACGAGGCGCTGAGCTCACAAGACCAGGATCGGGCGGAGGAAATCGTCGAGCGCAGCGAAGAAGCGAGCCTGCCGGAGACGGAGCACGAACCGTTGCAGACGCGAGCGCCCGCTACTACGACGCACCCGCCGTCGTATCCGGGATCCTGGCCGATGACATCCCACGACCCGCATGGGCGGGTAGACCGACCCATGGCGTCGCCGTCGTTTCCCCCGGTCGGGGCCTGGCCCGCGCAGTTGCCTCCGCCCCCGCCCATTTCTCCGTTTAGGCGACCGCCGCGCCGCCGATCCCGCGGCCCATCGGTCGCCGCCGCGGTCGCTGCGGCAGTCGTCGTCGGCGGGCTGCTCATCTGGTTGATTCCCTCTGGAACCAGTCCGGGACACGACGCGGCGAAACCAGCGCAGGACCCCGACCGGACTACCGGGGCGTCGGCGCCGCCGCCGATTTCCACGCCACCGCTGGCCGAGTCACAGGCACGGCTGTTCGCCCTGCTGCCCGCCGGCTACCCGCCGGGCGCGTGCAGTCCGGTCGCTACGCCACCTACCGCGTTCGCCCGGGTGTCGTGTGCCCAGAACGTCGACCCCGACGGCCCGCCGTCTGCGACTTACACGCTGTATCCGAGCTTCGCCACGTTGCGCTCCGCCTTCAATAAAATCGCGCAGACGTCAACCGTCGTTGAATGCCCCGGCCGGATCCAATCGCCGGGAGCGTGGCATCGTTTGGCTTCGCCGGACCAGATCAGCGGAATCCTGATGTGCGGGCTTCAACACAACCTCCCGGTAGTGGCGTGGACCAATGACGCAGCGCTGATGCTGGGCAGTGTGCGCGCCGAGCCGACCGGCCCGAACTTCGACCAACTCTATGGCTGGTGGGCGTCGCACTCGTGACGTCTCAGGAGCGGTCGTTGTGGAGCGGGCGCCCCAAAATGGTGCAATCAGCGCCGTGGTGGGCGTGATAGACAAAGAAACGTCAATTCCGCACCCTCGAAACGCTCGGCCCGCAATGATAATTGTGCAGCGAGTTGATTGAAGACGCCGAATTGAACTCGGCAGATCGCGACGTCGACTTTGGCGACCCTAGGAAGGAAACATGTTGAAAAATTCAGGCGCGGCTATGGCCTCAGCCGCAACTTTTGCCGCGGCGGCCGCATTGTGCATCGGTAGTGCGGCAACCGCGTTCGCCGACGTGGCGGCTCCCGGGAGCAACACCCAAAGCCTGGGTTCCCCGGCAAACATCGGCGGCCAGGCGTGGACCGTGACCAATCTCAAGCAGAGCTCGGACGCGATTCCCTACCAGCCGCACGGCACTCTCTGGGAAGCCACCGCAACCGATGAAGCAGTTCAAGGTGGGGCGACCCCGGTCGTCTCCGACCTCAACGCCATCAGTCCGAGCGGTCAGACGTACCGCGTTCTCTACCAGGTCGCCACGCCGCAGGGCATCAATCCTGCCGGCCTTGCCCAGGGGCAAAAGACCACCGGGAAGGTCTATTTCGATGTGACTGGCGACAGCCCGAATGCGGTTGTGTACCGCGACGCCAATGGTCAGGACCTGGCAACGTGGGTACAGTCGACCGCACCAGCGGGCGGGCACGGCGCGACGACCGGAACCGGCGGGCAGGCGACGTCGACGCCCGGAAACAAGCCTGCGGCATCCGCCGGCAACGCGACCGCACCGGCCGGCGCCCAGGGCACCCCGATTCCGGTCGGTAGCCAGGGCACGCCCGCGTCGGGCGGGACTCCGGCCGCCGCTCCCGTCGCCAGTCCAGGAGCACCGGTCCCTGCCGGTACGCCCGCTCCTGCCAACAGCCCAGGGGCACCGGCTCCAGGGGGAGCGCCTGCGCCTGCCGGCAACCCGGATGCGAGCGCGCCAGGTGCGCCCGCTCCCGTCGCGGAACCGGGTGCCCCCGCGCAGGTTCCGGGCAACACTCCGCCGCCGACTGGCAGCGAAGGGACGCCGGCTTCAGCCGGTAGTCCGGCAGCGCCACCTCCCGCCCCGGCCAACCCGGCGCCTCCCGCGCCGGGCGGTTCGCCGTCGCCCGGAGGCGACACGGTCGCTCCCACTGGAGCGCCGGGGCAAAATTGACGGGACAAAATTAGGGGGTGGCAACGCCCTGAGCACTACGACCAAAAGAGGCCGGCGTGACTATCACGCCGGCCTCTTTTGGGTTGTCTAGCGGTTTTTCGCCCTCAGGCGGAGGCCAACTCGGGTTTGCGCGTCCGGACGGCGTATCCGTTGCGTTCGGCCAGCGAACGCAGTTGGCGAAGCGCGAAAGTGCGCCCACGACCCGAGTCGGGGATCACGACCCCCGCCCATAAACCCTCGACCCCGGGCAGCTCACAGGCTTCTCGAGCGCACAGCCAGCGGCGGGGGCAGGCGCGGCAAAGCGTTTTCGCCGCCTCATCGGCGGTGGTCGTCCATCTCTCAGGATCCCGGGTGCAAGCACCAAGTGGCAGTTCGCAGACAGTGGCGGTTGCGGCCATGCTCACGTTCCTTCGGTCGGTCCGGCGGTGTCCGGCTTCAGCGATACGGAACGATAACGCAGAAACCGTAGCATCGCAACAGAACCAAATGTGGCACCACGGTCGGCTGCACTGGGGTACCCGCGAAAATAGAGTTCAAGCACCCCGCTTTCGCACGAAACAGTAGCGCTGCTGTGGTACAAACCCGTTGCGTCCCTGGGATTGACGGTCCGACAGGGGAGCTATTTCCGTAGCGCAGGCCGTAGCGGTGCGCTTCGGCAAGGGTTAAGATCTCGGTGGCGATCTGACCAATCGCAACCACTTACGCACGACGACGATCCCCTCACGGGCAACGAGCCTGGCTCGGCGCGACATCCAGCAATAGAGGAGGCCACCGAGCACCGTGCAGATCGACGATCACCGACACGAGCACCGAGATGTGAATCTGGGGAATCTTGACGTCACCGGGACCTGGCAGCTCGATGAGGACCTTGATCCAGGGGTGGTCCGTGCGGGTGCGGCGGCAGCGGCGCGTCGCCGTGAACTCGATATCAGCCAGCGAAGCCTTGCCGCGGACGGCGTCATCAATGCCGGCGCGCTGATCGCGTTCGAAAAGGGCCGCAGTTGGCCGCGCGACAAGACCCGCGCCAAGCTCGAAGAGATCTTGCGGTGGCCGCAAGGCACCATCGCCCGCATCCGGGCGGGCGGTGCCAGCCCGAGCGAAGACGCCACCGAAATCTTATCCGCGGAGGAGCAGATGCCGCTGATAGCACAGGCCGTCATCGCGGCTGCGGACAGCTGCGCCAGGGCGCTGACCGCGCTTCCCTCGGCCGAAGACCCGGGATTCAATCGCGCTGCGGCACCGATTCTGGCGGACTTGCGTCGTGTCGAAGCCGTTGCCGTCCGGGCCACTCAGATCGGAAAAGTCAGCCTGACGCTGATCAAAGCGCTGAGCGCGGTGCGCCGCCACTACGACGAGCTGATGATGCTGTGCGCGAAAGCGCCCCAGGCCACCCTCGGTCAACGGTTGTACGCCGTGCGACGCCAAGCGAACCTATCGGTATCCGAAACCGCGCAGGCGGCAGGCGTCGGGGAGGAGGCCATCGCCCGCGCGGAAGCAGAAGACGTCTTGCCCGACGCCACCGCGAACGCGATCGAGTCGTTGATTCGGCAGATCAGCTGGCGTTGAGGAGCGAAAAATTAGTGCGCTGCGCGCACCCAGCCGGCTGATACGCTCGCTCTGCGAAGCGGCGGGATGGCGGCGTCGGATTGGCACCGCAGAGTAGCGGTCCGACCGTGGGCGAGCATCGAGCGATCTCTGCAAACCGCCGTCCGCGTCCGGTCGCCGCGCAGTATTTTAGGACTTAACAAGCCCATAGAGGATCTGCCCGAGCGGCCCCGGCAAGCGTGCGAGCAGCGACCTCGACGAAACGATGCACCTGAGGTAGACGATGTCGAGTCCATACCGTGCCGCCGATGTCGACGACGTCGTCGCCGTCGAGGTGACCATCGACGGCATGCTGGTGATCGCCGACCGGCTCGGTTTGGCGGATTTTCCCACAGCTCTTGCGATCCGACCGAATATCCCTCAGTTGGAGTTGCGGGATTTGGTCTGGGATCAGGTCCGGCGCGATCTCGCCGAACAGGGCGTACTCGACATCTATGGGACGCCACACCCGACCGTCGCAGCGATGATCGATACTCTCAGCAGGGCCGACCGAACGCTGGAGGGCCGGTGGTGGCGCCGCGACGTCGACGGCGGCACCATGGTCCGCTTTGTAGTGTGCCGCAAAGGCGAACGCCATGTGGTCGCGGCGCGTGACGGCGAGATGCTGGTCGCTCAGCTGGTTGCCCCACAGGTGGGCCTGGCCGGCATGGTCACCACTGTGCTCGGATCCGCCCCCGCCGCCGACGTCGAACCGCTCACCGGGGTCGCAACCAGGCTGGCCGAATGCAAAACCGCGACGCAGATAGCGCAGTACGGTGTCGCGCCCGCATCGGCGCGCATCTACGCGGAAATCATCGCCAATCCATCGAGTTGGGTGGAGATCACCGCCAGCGAGCGGCATCCGGGTGGCACGATCACCACCACCGAGTTGGCGGCCGGTGTCGCGGATTCGCCCCAAGGCAGGTTGGTGTCGATTCCCCGCCGGGTGAACGGCGAACTCTACGGAAGCTTCTTGCCAGGAACGCCGGAGAATCTTCAACGTGCCCTGGTAGGCCTGGTGGAGTTCCTGCCGTCGGGTGCCTGGTTTGACCAAGCCGACACCGAATACCGCTGATAGAAACAGGAAGAACGCTATGGCAGAGGGCTATTCGCCATTTGCACCCGAGGACGGCGATGACGACCACGGCGACCTCGGTGCCTTGGACTTCTTCACCGCCGCGGACGGTGAAGAAAGTTCCGGCCTCGAAGCCTTCGACGACTATCTCCCGCCGGCCGAGCCGGCGGTAATCGGCTCCGCCGATTTGTGGGGGGACGTCGGCGCTGTCCACCCCGAACAGCCGGCCGCCATTTTCACGGTGACCAATCCACCTGGCACCGTGTCGGTTTCGGCGTACCTGGACGGTCGCGTAGAGCGGATCCGCCTGCGCGGGAAATCCGACGCAGCTGAGGCGCAGCTCGCGGACGAGATCCTGCTGATCGCGGACTTGGCCCGGCAAAAGGCCCGGTCTGCCCAGCACGCCGCCATGCTCGAGGAGATGTTGGCGTTGGGACACGACACTGCGTCCACCCGAGACTTCCTGGCCCGCGAACTGCACCTCCCGTCTCCGGAAGAGGCGACCGCCGCCGAAGCGCGATGCTTCGCCGTCCGGTATGCAGGTGAGCATGACTGAACAGTTGGGCAACATGTTCGGGACAGCGGTGAACATGCTGTCGATGTCTCCAGGCCGGTCGATGGAGCTGTTCTCCGAGATCACCACCTACGACGAAACTGCCTGCGACGCCTGGATCGGTCGGATCAGGTGTGGCGATACCGACCGGGTGACGCTGTTCCGCGCCTGGTATTCGCGGCGTAATTTCGGGCAACTGGCAGGTCTGGCCGATATGTCGATGGTCAGTCTGGACGCCAGGATCCCCATCGGCGGGCTCTACGGTGACATCACCTATCCCGTCAACTCCCCGCTGGCCATCACGCTCGGCTTTGCCGTAAATGAAGCCACGGAAGGCAATTTCGCTGACGCCATGGATGCTTTGGAGGAGGCTCCAGCCCGCGGGGCCGAGCACTTGGTGTCCTGGGTCAGGGCGGTGATCTACGGCGCATCCGAACGCTGGACCGATGTGATCGACGAAGTACGGCACGCGCCCGAATGGACCGATAGGTTCTTGGCCTCGGCGGCAGGCGTTGCGCACGGGGTCGCTGCCGCAAACCTGGGCCTGTTCACCGAAGCCGAGCGACGGCTCAC
>NZ_JBYCLD010000032.1:0-4769 GCF_057473725.1 Mycobacterium sp. TH-M11
GGCCGTTCGGGGTTGACGTGGTCGGGGGTCAGCGGCGAGACGCCGCCCCAGTCGTCGACGCCGGCTGCGATCAGCGCCAGGCACTCCTGCTCCGACACCAGGTTCGGCGGCGCCTGGACCCGCATCGCCGGGCCGAGGACGAGTCGCGACACCGCAACGGTGGCCAGGAAGTCGTCGATGCCGGCGTCCGGGGTCGACGCCATCGCGGTGTGCTGCTTGGCCCGGAAGTTCTGCACGATCACTTCCTGGACGTGACCGAATTCCTTGTGCACCTTGCGAATGGCATGCAACGTCTCGGCCCGCTCGATCAGCGTCTCGCCGATGCCGACCAGTAGCCCGGTGGTGAACGGAATGGAGAGCCGACCGGCGTCGGTCAGCGTGCGCAGCCTGACCTCAGGGTCTTTGTCCGGACTGCCGTAGTGCGCAAGGCCTTTGGTCTCGAAGAGCCGCCGCGACGTGGTCTCCAACATCATCCCCATCGACGGCGCGACCGGCTTGAGCCTCGACAGCTCCGACCAACTCATCACGCCGGGATTCAGGTGCGGGAGCAGCCCGGTTTCCTCCAGCACCCGGATCGCCATCGCGCGCACGTACGACAGCGTCGAGTCATAGCCGCGCTCTTCCAGCCACGACCGGGCCTCCGGCCACCGCTCCTCGGGGCGATCGCCGAGGGTGAACAATGCTTCTTTACAACGAAGTTCGGCACCGCGGCGGGCGATGTCGAGGATCTCGTCGGGCTCGAGATACAGGCCTGCGCCCTGGGCGCGCAGCTTGCCGGGCACCTCGACGAACGTGCAGTAGTGGCAGGAGTCGCGGCACAGGTGCGTGACCGGGATGAAGACCTTGCGGGAATAGCTGACCGGCAGTCGGCCGTTGCCGCCACGCCGACCAGCCGATTCCAACCCGGCGTCGCGAACCCGTGCGGCGCTGCGACACAGATCGGCCAGATCGTCGCCGCGAGCGGTCAACGCAACGGCCGCCTCGTCGATGTTGAGCGCCACTCCGTCGCGGGCGCGGCGCAGCACCCGGCGCATCGCGGATCTGCCCGCGGCCGGGGGTACCGACGGACTGGGCAACAAGGTCGGCTCTTCGCCGGGAGTCAACGGCACGTGGGTGTAACTCCCGGACGTCGACATTTCATCCGCACGTCCCCAATTATCCGCGACCCCACGCGTGCCATGAGCGACAACAGTAGCCTCCGGCCGTGGACCGCGTGGCCGGTGCCCTCAGCGGGCGGGTCGGCGCCGGTACAGCACCGCAAAGGGTGGCACCGTACCCGCCACGAGCAGCAATAACGGGCCGTAGGCCAGGACTCCACGGCCGGCGAAGATGACGTCGCCGCCGGGACCTTGAAAACACATCACCAGGACCGCCAACAGCCAGGTCCACAGCGGCAGCGCGGCAACCCGCGACGAGGTGGTCCAATACCCGCCAGCCCACACCAGTGCGGCGTTGAGCAGGCCGCTGGCCAGGACACTGATCGGGAATGGGACCGAACCGATGTAGGAGGGCAAAAAGAGGGCGCCGCCGATCGCCGACAGAATTCCGTCGACAGCCAGCAGCGCCAGAATGGCGACTCGAAGGGCGGTCAGGTGGGAACGCTGTCCAACTGCGAGACGATGGACATGACCGTCCACTGGAAGTTGTCCAGTCGGTCCTGCCAGTGCTGCTGGTTGTAGTCCAGGTCCGGATCCATGCCGCGAGCTTACCGCGCGAGGGGTCCGGCGAGGTCGACTCCGGCCAGCAGGTCGGTTTCCCAGCCGCGCTCATCACGATCGCCGGCCACGCCCGCGGTCAAGATGTAGTGCTCTTGGGTGACGATCGGCAGCGCGATGTTGTTCGACAACGCCAAGGCGCGACCGGTGGGCCCCACGGTCAGCTGCGTGGCGTGCGCTCGCAGCGCTGCCGTCTTCGCCGGTAAGGCTTGCGGATCGTCGATGACGGCGTCGATCTCGTGGTCGGGATACCCGATCGCCCCGAAGTCGCCATCCGGCGGCGGGACGATCCAGTGCTCGCGCAGATCCCCGGGCCCGAGCGCCGCCCATCCCGCGGTGAACGCGGCGCGCGAGATCACCGTCCAGTAGAACTTCGGCACCGACCACGGCCGTCCGGGGAAGTCGTCGCTGGCGGCGGCAGCGACCGCCGCGGTGGTGACGACGTGGGCCTGGATGTGGTCGGGATGCCCATAGCCACCTCCTGCGTCATAGGTGACCACCACGTGCGGTCGCATCGCGCGAATGATCTCGACGAGTGCGCCGACGGCTTCATGATGGTCTGCGTCGCTGAATCGTTGCCGACCGCGTGCTGGGGCGCCGACCATGCCGGAGTCCCGCCAGCGACCGGGTCCACCGAGGTAGACCGGGCCGGCGAGGCCGAGCGCCTGCAAGGCGGCGGTCAACTCCCCGATGCGGTACCCGCCGAGTTGGTCGGCGTGCTCGACGGACAGCTGCGCCCATTGGTCACCGATGACCTCGCCCTCCTCGCCGAGCGTGCACGTGACCACCTGGACCTGCGCTCCGCGTGCGACGTAGTGGGCGATGGTGGCACCGTTGGTGATGCTCTCGTCGTCGGGATGGGCATGCACAAATAACAGCCGCGGCGTTTCCTGCATGCACCGCACCCTACTAGGACACTGCGCGGCAAAGGATTTCGGTGACATAAAGCCCTGGGCCGCAATGACAGTCGCCAACTTGGCAAACCCCTGATCACCGCAAATGTACGTCGCTGGCTACTATCGTCGGATGGGACAGCAGACGGCAACGGTCCGCACCCGCCGCCGCGGCAAGCAACTCGAAGATGCCTTGTACGACGCGGCGCTGGCTGAGCTGGCTGCCGTTGGTTACGGCGGGCTGACGATGGAGGGCATTGCCGCGCGGGCGCGGACGGGTAAGGCCGCGTTGTACCGCCGGTGGTCGTGCAAGCGCGACCTGGTCCAGTCCGCGCTGCTCTATGCCCTGCCGCCGCTGCCCGAGCCGCGGGCGGATCGGTCCGCGCGGGAGAACCTGCTGGCCGCGCTGAACGCGCACTGCGACCTGGTCGCGGGCAAGACCCCATTTCCGAGCCTGGCCAGCCTGCAACAGCTACTGCACGAGCCAGAATTGCGGGCGATCTTCACCGACGCCGTGGTCGGACCGCGGTTGCGGATCACTGAATCGATCCTGCAGGCGGGCGCCGACAACGGCGAGATCGACGCGTCCGCGCTGACGCCCTACACCGCACGGGTGGGCGCTGCGCTGGTCAATCACCAGATGATGCTGACGGGCGCGCCGCCGAACAAACGTCAGCTCGCCCAGATCGTCGATACCGTGCTTTCGCGTCCGATCTGAATGACGTTGTAGTACAACACGGCGGGCCGCTTACTGCGAGGTCTTGACCCATTGCCCGGCATCGCCGACGATGCCGACCGGGACCGCGCCGGAGAGGCTGACATTTTGCACACTGGGTCCGGCGCCGACGATCGTGGTGTCCTGCAGAATCGGCAGCACCGTGGCCATGTCCCACAGCCGGGGTTCGACCGCGTTGATCACGTCGTTGATGTCCTTGGTACCGCCCAGGGCCGCGTCGATGTCGGCCTGAATGCTGTGGTCACAGATGCCGGTGAGGTTGGACGGCGCCTGCACGAGCGCGCCGGGCTCCTGCGCCTTGGACGGAGGTGTCGACGTGGCGGTCGGCGTCGTCGCGGGCGCGGGCTTTGCGGTCGGGCGGAATGTCGACGGTGCCACCGCCGTCGACACCGCCGTCGCCTCCAACGCCGGGCAGCCGTAGCGAGATGCCAGCAGCGTCGCCAGATTTCCACCGGCCTCACGCCATCCCACCAACGCGTCGACCTGGTTGTTCAGCAGCGCTTCGCGGTACAGCACGACCGGGTCGAGCGCGAGCACGGTCGCGTCGATACCGACGTTGCGTAGCTGGTCAGCCGCGGTGTTCGCGACGGCCACCGAGGTCGGATCGTTGGCCGCGACCCCGAGCACCAGCGACAGATCCTTGCCGTCCTTGACGACGTGACCGCGCGGGTTGTCCGGCGTCGAGTTGTCGTTGTCGATCTGGTAGCCCGCCGCCTCCAGCAACCCCAATGCTGCCGTCCGGGTCATGGCGGGCGGGGCGGTCGGCACGTAGCCGGGATCGCTGGGCGACCGGATCTGCGCCTGGTCCAGGCTCACGGTGTTGTCACTGCCCGCACCCACCGCGGCGAGTAGGTCCACGTCGAGCAGGCCCAGGATCGCTTTGCGCACCTGGCTGTCGGCCAACGTGGGCCGGCCGGCCCGCAACGTCAGCTGCATGATTCGCGGTGCCATGATCCGGGCGGTCCGCACCCCCGGGATCGCCGACAGCTGCGCGAAAACCGCCGAGCCGCCGTGTACTTGAGCTACCTGGGTGTCGCCGTTGCGGACCGAGTCGGCCAGCGCCGCGGGCGCCCCGGCGCGGCGGAAGAGCACCAGATCGGGCTTGGCCGGCGGGCCCCAGTAACGGTCGTTGCGGGCCAGCAGAATTTCGTCACGTTGAGGGTCGATCGACTCCACGCGAAACTGCCCGCCGGTGACCGGCAAAGCGCGGGCCAGCCCGGCCGGAAACCCACCGGGCACGTCTTTGACGATGTGCGCCGGAAGGATGTTGTTGAACAACTCCCGCCACGCCGGGTAGGGCCGGGCGAAGGTGACGACGGCCTGCTTACCGCCGTCGATCGACTGCACCCCGGTGACCAGGTCATAGCCGGCCGGGTCGACCACTCCGGGCTGGCCGACCATCTGCCGCCACAGGTACCAGAAGTC
>NZ_JBYCLD010000033.1:0-12992 GCF_057473725.1 Mycobacterium sp. TH-M11
GATCCCGGCGAGGTGGGCGCCGAAGAGTTCCTGTTCCATGCCGGGCTGGCCAAGTTGGCCGGCAACGCCGTCTTGGAGTTGTTCCTGCGGATTCTCGTCGAGGTGTTCCGTCGGTATTGGGCCAGCACCGACCAGCCGTCCCCGAGCCAGGCCGACCTCGCCGATGTCAGATTCGCCCACCTGCGCATCATCGAGGCGATCGGCCAGGGCGACGACAGCCTGGCCCGGCACCGCATCCGGCGTCATCTCGACGCCGCGGCATCCTGGTGGCTGTAAATCACGTTGCACCGGTAGCCCACCAGCGGCTAACCTTGACGACGTGCGTCATCTTCTCGTAGTAGCCAGCACCCGCAGCGGGGTCTGATCCAGACCGACCCCCCGCTGTGGGTCGCAAGCTACTACCCGTCGGTCACTCCAACAGAGTCAGAGAAGACCGGCACATGTCCATCACCTTTGTTTCATCCGAACCGTCGACGATCCTGTTCGACGGCATGCCGCTGCCGCGCGGGCTTCGGGAGGACGCCGACACCATGTCGTGGAGCGTCTTCACCGCCACCTACGCGCCGAGCGGCGGACCGCTGCGACTCGGGCGGTGGCACTGCGCCGACGACGCCCGATCGGCCACCCGGCTGGGGCCGCGGACATTCCAGGCCACCCTCGCGCTCGGCGATCGCATCGAAACCGCCACGGCCACCGCGACGGGGCCGGTCGCCGCGCTGACCGCGATGCTGCATCAGCACGGCGTCGCAGTCGAGATGCTTAAGTTCCACCAACTGCACCGCGACGACACCACCGCCACGTTCATCCAGGGCACCGACGGGTGTCGCGCCGAGTGGGCGATGGGCTGCGCGCACGACCCGACGCAGTCTGCGCTGTCGGCGTTCATCGCCTGCGCCAACCGGCTTTACGCCGGCAACCGCTAACCGCGAACGTCGACTTGTCGGCCGGGAAACCTCGTTCTTGCCACAACAAGTCGACGTTCGGTGCGTACCGGCATCGTTTAGAGGCGCCGCAGCACGATCGGCATGCCGTCCATCGGGATCGGCATGCCGCCGTAGTCCCACCGCGGCTGGTAGCCGGGACGGACGAGTTCGAGGCGGTAGCGGCGCAGCAGTCGGTGCAGGATCGTCTTGACCTCGAGGCGGCCGAACACCATTCCGATGCACTTGTGGGCGCCGCCGCCGAACGGCGCGAACGCATACCGGTGCTGCTTGTGTTCCGAGCGCGGCTCCAGGAATCGTTCCGGGTCGAACTTCAGCGGGTCGGTCCACAGTTCGGGTAGCCAATGGTTGGTCCCAGGCCACGTGACCACGTTGGTGCCGGCCGGCAAATAGTGGCCCAGCAGGTCGGTGTCGCGCACGGTTTGGCGCATGTTGAACGGCAACGGGGTGACCAGCCGCAGCGACTCGTCCATCACCAGATCGAGGGTCTCCAGCTTCTCCAGCGCCTCGATGTCGAGCGGCCCGTCGCCGAGCCGGTCGGACTCGTCGCGGCAGCGCTGCTGCCACTCAGGGTTGGCGGCCAGGTTGTAGGCCATCGTCGTGGTGGTCGACGTCGACGTGTCGTGGGCGGCCATCATCAGGAAGATCATGTGGTTGACGATGTCTTCGTCGGTGAAGCTGTTGCCGTCCTCGTCCTCGGTGTGACACAAGACCGAGAGCATGTCGGTGCCGTCGGCGTTGCGGCGCTGTTCCTTGACCCGATCGACGAAGTAGTCCTCGAGGACCTTGCGGGCCTGCTTACCGCGCCACCACTTGAACGGCGGGACGTTGGTACGGATGATCGCGCCGCCGGCCCGCGTGGTGGTGGTGAACGCCTGGTTGACCTTGGTCACCAGATCGTGGTCGGTGCCGGGTTCGTGGCCCATGAAGACCACCGAGGCGATGTCGAGGGTCAGTTCCTTCATCGCCGGGTGGAACAGGAAGCGGGTGTCGTCGGTCGGGTAGTTGGCCACCACCGACGAGGCCACCGCGTCGATGTGGTCGACGTAGCCGGTGAGCCGACTGCGGGTGAACGCCTCCTGCATGATCCGCCGGTGATACATGTGCTCGTCGAAGTCGAGCATCATCAGGCCGCGGTTGAAGAACGGCCCGATCACCGGGTGCCAGCCCTTTTGAGAAAATTCCTTGTTGCGGTTGGAGAAGATGGCCTGGGTGGCGTCCGGTCCGATCGCGACGACCGACGGCAGCGCCGCCGACTTGGCGTAGAAAACCGGTCCGCGAGTCTTGTACAGGTGCAGCGGAAAGTCCGGTCCGCCACGGAACATCTCGATGATGTGGCCCAGTATCGGCAAACCGCTGTCGCCCATCACCGGCTTGAGGCCGCTACCGGGCGGCGGCGTGGCCAGTTCGCGCTGCTTCCAGTCGACGGTCAGCAGTCGCTTTTCCAGCAGGCCCATCCCGGGAATGGTGTTGACCGTCGGAGTGAATCGGCGCTTGGCCTGATCCAGCAGGTACTCGGGGGTACTGATGGTCGTAGTCAACTTCGACGACACCTTCCTCCTGGCGGGCGTGCGGCCCAAGGTCAATCGACTGTGTGGCAGACATCACCGCCTGTCATCCTTCGGGGAAACTTGACGGCTGTCAAGTTTCCTTTTGCGTGTGGCGTAGTGCAAGGTCGTAGGCGTGCGCATCGAGCAAGGGGCTGATCGTGCGACCGAGCAGGCCACGGCAGTCCCGGTTCCGCGGCGACGGGGAGATCGGCAGCGGCATGCCATCGTGCAGGCAGTGCGCGAGTTGCTGCAGGAAAAGCCGTTCGCCCAGCTGTCGGTCAGTACGATCAGCGATCGCGCCGGGGTGGCGCGGTCCGGGTTCTACTTTTACTTCGACTCCAAGTACGCCGTGCTGGCCCAAATTCTCGCCGACGCGACACGGGAACTCGAAGAACTCACCGAGTACTTCGCCCCACGCGGCGTCGACGAGACGCCGTCGGAGTTCGCCAAACGGATGGTGGGCAGTGCCGCGGCGGTCTACGCCCACAACGACCCGGTGATGTCGGCGTGCAACGCCGCCCGCAACACCGATGCCGAGATTCGCGACCTGCTCGACCAACAGGTCGAAGGCGTCGTCCAGCAGATCATCGGCATCGTCGAAGACGAAATACGGGCTGGCAGCGCCCACCCGATCAGCGACGACATCGCGACGTTGGTGCGCATGCTGTCGGTGACCACCGCGCAGATGCTGTCCGGGGACTCCGCCTACCTGGGCGACCAGGGTGACGTCCAGCGCGGTGTGCGGGTGCTCGAGGCATTGTGGCTCAACGCGCTCTGGGGCGGCTCGCTGCAGGCATAGCGCGATACCGTGGGTATCGTCACTGCCCATGTCGAAGAAGACCTTCGCGGGAAAGCGGTGCCTGATCACCGGCGCGGCCAGCGGCATCGGTCGCGCGACCGCGCTGCGGCTGGCAAGCCAGGGTGCCGAGCTGTACCTCACCGACCGCAACGCCGACGGCCTGACTACGACGGCGCACGACGTGCGCGCGCTCGGCGCCAACGTTCCCGAGTGCCGTGCCTTCGACATCTCTGACTACGACGAGGTCGCGGCGTTCGCCGCGGCGATCCACGCCAACCACCCGAGCATGGATGTCGTCATGAATATCGCCGGTGTCTCGGCGTGGGGGACCGTCGACCGGCTGTCGCACGAGCAGTGGGACAAGATGATCTCGATCAACCTGATGGGCCCGATCCATGTCATCGAAAACTTTGTTCCGCCAATGGTGGCGGCGCGCAGCGGCGGACATCTGGTCAACGTGTCGTCCGCGGCTGGGCTGATCGGTTTGCCGTGGCATGCCGCCTACAGCGCGAGCAAGTTCGGCCTGCGCGGGCTTTCCGAGGTGCTGCGATTCGACTTGGCCCGCTACCGGATCGGGGTGTCGGTGGTGGTGCCCGGCGCCGTGCGGACTCCGCTGGTCGACACCGTCGAGATCGCCGGCGTCGACCGTGATGACCCGCAGGTGAGTCGCTGGGTCGACCGCTTCAGCGGCCATGCGGTGTCGCCGGAGAGGGCCGCGGAAAAGATTCTGACCGGGGTCGCCAGGAACCGATTTCTGATCTACACCTCGGCTGACATCCGCGCGCTGTATGCGTTCAAACGTGTGGCGTGGTGGCCCTACAGCGTCGCGATGCGGCAGGTGAACCTGGTGTTCACCAAGACGCTCAAGCCGGCACCGGTCCTGCCCCGGTAGGCATGCCGGATTCAGCGCGGGTTCATCGTCCACAGAGCTTGCGCGCCAGGGTTTCCCACGCATCGCCGAGCCCTTGCAGGGATTGATCGCGATCGGTCAGCCGGTGCTCGACGTAGTCGGCCTCCAGCAGTGCCAGCAGGGCGTCGGTCTGGGCGTCGAGGTCCCCGGTGCTGCCGGCCGCGTGCAGCAGCATCCGGACGTGGGTGTGCAGCACCGTCGCTGCCGCGCCGTAGCGGGACTGTGGATCGCGGTTGGCGGCCACCAGGAGTTCGTGATGGGTGTGCGCGAACTTCAGCCGGGCCCGTCCGAAGGCCAGCAGTCGTTCCAGCGGTTGCGCGTCGGGTCCCAGCGGTGGCGGGCCGAACATGAATGCCTGCTGGTTGGTCCGTTCGTCCTCGTCGAGCAACACCATCATCAGGCCCGCCCGGCTGCCGAAGCGGCGGAACACGGTGCCTTTGCCGACGCCGGCGGCCGCGGCGATGTCCTCCATGGTCACCTCGTCGGCGCCGCGTTCGTTGATCAGCCGGCGGGCCGCGTCCAGTAGCAGCGCCCGGTTGCGGGCAGCGTCACCGCGCTCCTGCGGCACAGAAACCGGCAGGTCGCGAACCGGGTCGGCGGCGTCCACGAAAACACTGTAACGCCACCGGAACAAAACGGACTGCGGTCCGGTTGAATCGATGCAAGGATGTGCACCAACCACCGAAGGGAACTGAAGAACATGCCGAACACCACTGTGTTGGCGCTGGTAGGAAGCTTGCGCGCGGCGTCGGTGAACCGTCAGATTGCCGAGTTGGCCGTCGAGCTGGCCCCGGACGGCGTCACTGTCACTGTCTTCGAAGGTCTCGGCGATGTGCCGTTCTACAACGAGGAGATCGACGACGTGATGAACGCCGACGCTCCGCCGTTGGCGCCGGTGACCGCCTTACGTGCCGCGGCCGCAGCCGCCGACGCCGCCTTGGTGGTGACCCCGGAATACAACGGCAGCTATCCGGCCGTCGTCAAGAACGCGATTGACTGGCTGTCTCGGCCATTCGGCGACGGCGCGCTCAAAGGCAAGCCGCTGGCCGTCATCGGCGGATCCTTCGGCCAGTACGGCGGCGTGTGGGCCCATGACGAGACCCGCAAGTCGTTCGGGATTGCCGGCGCCAGGGTGATCGACACGATCAAGCTGTCGATTCCGTTCACGACGCTCAACGGTCAACACCCGCGCGAGCACGCCGAAGTGGCTGACAACGTGCGTGGCGCGGTGGGCAAACTGGCCGCCGAAGTCAGCTGATCTCGCTTTGCTGGGCGAGGCTAGACAGGTCGCGATGTCGGTGCCCGGTGGTAATCCTGTCGGTACACCGTCGTGAGGCCGTTTTGTGACCTGCGACACGCCGAAGACGCCGCCGCAGCAGGGCTCACGACCAGGGAATTTCACGAATGTTTTTCCGAACATCTGGTATCTCCACTTATTGTCGACCACTAGGTGTAGTGTTTCCGACACCGACAGACCCTAGATGTGCCTGGTCGGTCGGGACGCATCAGCCGACGGCGCGAGCCGGCTCGGGCGGACCGGCAGGACGGGAATTCTGCGGCGTGGCGGTTCGCTGAATATCAGTGGGTGCGTGGTAGCCAAGTTCGTGTTTTTCCATCGTCATACAGAGGGGTTGTAACGCCGATGAGCGTCACCGTTTACACCAAGCCGGCCTGCGTGCAGTGCAACGCCACCTACAAGGCGCTGGACAAGCAGGGCATCGCCTACGAGAAGGTCGACATCACCTTGGACTCCGAGGCGCGCGACTACGTGATGGCGCTCGGCTATCTGCAGGCGCCCGTCGTGGTGGCGGGCAACGACCACTGGTCGGGCTTCCGTCCGGACCGGATCAAAGGGCTTTCCACAGCCGTCCTGAGCGCCTGACCTGTCAAGGGCGCAGCAAGATCAAGGAGGGGATCGCCGTGCCATCCGCCAGCCTGGTGTACTTCTCCAGCGTCTCGGAGAACACCCACCGGTTCGTGCAGAAGCTGGACATGCCGGCAACGCGGATCCCGCTGCACGGCCGTATTGAGGTCGACCAGCCGTACGTGCTGGTGCTGCCGACCTACGGGGGCGGCCTGCGCAACCCGAGCGTCGCTGAGATGGAGCGCGGTGGCTACGTCCCCAAGCAGGTCATCGCTTTTTTGAACAACGAACACAACCGATCGCTGATCCGCGGCGTCATCGCAGCGGGCAACAACAACTTCGGTGCCGAATTTGCCTACGCGGGCGACGTGGTGTCGCGCAAGTGCGGGGTCCCGTATCTCTATCGCTTCGAACTGATGGGAACCCCGGACGACGTTGATGCTGTCCGCGCGGGTCTCGCCGACTTCTGGAAGGAACAGACGTGCCAACAACCGTCGCTGCAGAGCCTGTAACCACCGGCGCGCACTCCCACAGCCCGGGGGGTTCGGCGGAGACTGACTACCACGCGCTGAACGCGATGCTGAATCTCTACGACGCCGACGGCAAGATTCAGTTCGACAAGGACCGCGAGGCGGCCAACCAGTACTTCCTGCAGCACGTCAACCAGAACACGGTGTTCTTCCACAATCAGGACGAGAAGCTCGACTACCTGATCAAGGAGAACTACTACGAGCGCGAGGTTCTCGACCAGTACAGCCGCAACTTCGTCAAGACATTGCTGGATCGCGCGTATGCCAAGAAGTTTCGGTTCCCGACCTTCCTCGGCGCATTCAAGTACTACACCTCGTACACGCTCAAGACATTCGACGGCAAACGCTACCTCGAGCGTTTCGAAGACCGCGTTGTGATGGTCTCGCTGACGTTGGCGGCCGGCGACACCGCGCTGGCCGAGAAACTCGTCGACGAGATCATCGACGGCCGGTTCCAGCCCGCCACGCCGACCTTCCTCAACTCCGGCAAGAAGCAGCGCGGTGAGCCAGTCTCGTGCTTTCTGCTTCGCATCGAGGACAACATGGAGTCGATCGGGCGCTCGATCAACTCCGCGCTGCAGCTGTCCAAGCGCGGCGGGGGAGTCGCGCTGTTGCTGAGCAACATTCGTGAACATGGCGCGCCGATCAAGAACATCGAAAACCAGTCATCGGGCGTCATCCCGATCATGAAACTGCTCGAGGACTCGTTCTCCTACGCCAACCAACTGGGTGCACGTCAGGGCGCCGGCGCGGTGTATCTGCACGCTCATCACCCCGACATCTACCGCTTCCTGGACACCAAGCGCGAGAACGCCGACGAGAAGATCCGGATCAAGACGCTGAGTCTGGGCGTGGTGATCCCGGACATCACGTTCGAGTTGGCCAAAAACAACGAGGACATGTACCTGTTCTCGCCGTATGACGTCGAGCGCGTCTACGGGGCGCCGTTCGCCGACATCTCGGTCACCGAGAAGTACTACGAAATGGTCGACGACGCGCGCATCCGCAAGACCAAGATCAAGGCGCGGGAGTTCTTCCAGACGCTGGCGGAGTTGCAGTTCGAGTCCGGTTACCCCTACATCATGTTCGAGGACACGGTGAACCGGGCCAACCCGATCGAGGGCAAGATCACCCACTCGAACCTGTGCTCGGAGATCCTGCAGGTCTCCACCCCGTCGCTGTTCAACGAGGACCTGTCGTATGCCAGGGTGGGCAAAGACATTTCGTGCAACCTGGGTTCGCTCAACATCGCCAAGGCGATGGACTCGCCGGACTTCGCGCAGACCATCGAGGTGGCGATCCGCGCGCTCACCGCGGTCAGCGATCAGACCCACATCTGGTCGGTGCCCTCGATCGAACAGGGCAACAACGACTCGCATGCGATCGGTCTCGGCCAGATGAACCTGCACGGCTACCTGGCCCGCGAGCGCGTCTACTACGGGTCTGACGAAGGCGTCGACTTCACCAACATCTACTTCTACACGGTGCTCTACCACGCGCTGCGCGCCTCGAATCGCATTGCGATCGAGCGCGGTTCGCGCTTCAAAGGCTTCGAGAAGTCGAAATACGCCTCCGGTGAGTTCTTCGACAAGTACACCGAGCAGGTCTGGGAACCCAAGACCGACAAGGTGACTCAGCTGTTCGCCGATGCCGGCATCCGCATCCCGAACCAGGACGACTGGCGACGGCTCAAGGAGTCGGTGCAGACCCACGGTATCTACAACCAGAACCTGCAGGCGGTGCCGCCGACCGGGTCGATCTCCTACATCAACCACTCGACGTCGTCGATCCACCCGGTCGCGTCCAAGATCGAGATCCGCAAGGAAGGCAAGATCGGACGGGCCTACTACCCGGCTCCGTATCTGACCAACGACAACCTGGAGTACTACCAGGATGCCTACGAAATCGGCTACGAGAAGATCATCGACACCTACGCCGCGGCCACTCAGCATGTGGACCAAGGTCTTTCGCTGACGCTGTTCTTCAAGGACACCGCGACCACCCGCGACGTCAACAAGGCGCAGATCTACGCCTGGCGCAAGGGCATCAAGACGCTGTACTACATCCGGTTGCGGCAGATGGCGCTGGAAGGCACCGAGGTCGAGGGCTGCGTGTCCTGCATGCTGTGAGGCCTGGCGGTGGCTTCGAGTGTGAAATCGACGACGGCCCTGCGGCGTGTCCCGTCGCCAGAGTCACGCTCGACCGCGCGAGGAATGCCAGGTCAGCGACCGCATCGGGGTATGGTGCTGGGCATGGTCCGAATTCCGCGGCCCCCGCTGCCCCATACCGGGTCCAAGCCTGGTGTGAAGGTCGATGCGCGCAGCGAACGCTGGCGTGAGCACCGTAAGAAGGTGCGCGCGGAGATCGTCGACGCGGCGTTTCGTGCCATCGATCGGTTGGGGCCCGATCTCAGCGTGCGGGAGGTCGCCGAGGAGGCCGGCACCGCCAAACCCAAGATCTACCGCCATTTCACCGACAAATCCGATCTGTTCCAGGCGATCGGCGAACGGCTCCGCGACATGCTGTGGGCGGCGATCTTCCCGTCCATCGACTTGGCGACCGACTCGGCCCGCGAGGTCATCCGGCGCAGCGTCGAGGAGTACGTCAGCCTGATCGACAAGCACCCGAACGTGTTGCGAGTCTTCATCCAGGACCGCTCGGCGTCGACCTCGCAGTCAACTCTCCGCACTCTCCAAGAGGGCCGAGAGATCACCTTGGCCATGGCCGATATGTTCGACAACGAGCTGCGGGACATGGAGTTGGACCACGCGGCGGTGGAGTTGGCTGCCCACGCCGCTTTCGGGTCGGCGGCCTCTGCCACCGAGTGGTGGCTGGGAACCGACATCGACAGTCCGCGACGGATGCCGCGGGACACGTTCGTCGAGCATCTGACCACGATCATGATGGGTGTCATCGTCGGCACCGCCGAACTGTTGGGCATCAAGGTCGACCCCGATAAGCCCATTCACAACGCCGTGCCGTTCGACTCCGCCGCGAGCTAGCGAGGTTGATACCCTCGGTACCGGATATCCGTGGAAGAGGAGCGGCGCCCATGAGTCGCGTCGACGACGATGCAGAGCGAAGCGATGAGGAGGAGCGGCGCCCATGAGTATTGCCGAGTCGACCACCCAGCCTGACGCACCGGCCGCGCCGATCCGGACCCGCGCGCTGATCATCGGAACGGGGTTCGCCGGGCTTGGCATGGCCATCGCATTACAACGCCAAGGTGTGGACTTCCTCATCGTCGAGAAAGCGGACGACATCGGCGGGACCTGGCGCGACAACAGCTACCCCGGTTGCGCATGCGACGTGCCGTCGCACCTCTACTCGTTCTCTTTCGAGCCGAAAGCGAATTGGAGCAAGCTGTTTTCCCCACAACCGGAGATCCTGGATTACCTTCAGGGCGTCACCGACAAGTACGGCCTGCGTCGTTACATCCGGTTCGGGCAGAAAGTGAGCCGCGCGCACTGGGACGACAGCGAATACCGGTGGCGCGTCTTCACCGAGTCCGGTGCGGAGTACATCGCACAATTCCTGATTTCCGGCGCCGGCGCGTTGCACATCCCGCGGACACCCGGCATCGACGGTATGAATGAATTCCGAGGCCCCGCATTCCATTCCGCGCAGTGGGACCACAGCGTCGACCTGACCGGAAAGCGGGTAGCCGTTATCGGCACCGGGGCCAGCGCCATTCAGATCGTGCCGGAGTTGGTGCGTCACGACGCCGGCGTCGCCGAGGTCCAGCTCTACCAGCGCACTCCGCCGTGGGTGGTGCCGCGACCGAACAGCTTGCTGCCCAATGCAGTTCGCAATGCGTTCGGGACGGTTCCCGGTCTGCGGCTGTTGGTGCGCTCCGGCATTTACTGGGGGCTGGAGGGGCTCGGGTTCGCGATGACCCGACGCCCCAGCTTGCTCCGCGCCGTCGAATTGGTTGGCCGGTGGAACATTCGCCGCTACGTCAAGGACAAGGATCTGCGTCGTCGGCTGACCCCGAGCTACCGCGCCGGCTGCAAGCGAATTCTCTACTCCGGCAGCTACTACCAGGCGGTGGCGAATCCGAAGGCGACGTTGATCACCGACCGGATCGACCGGATCACCCCGGACGGCATCGTCACCGACGATGGAGTCGAGCATCCCGTCGATGTCATCGTGTACGCCACCGGTTTTCACACCACCGACTCCTATACCTACGTCGAGGTAAAAGGCCCGCGCGGGGAGGACCTGGTGGATCGCTGGAACCGCGAAGGCGTCGTCGCGCACCGCGGCATCGCGGTGGCCGACATGCCGAATCTGTTCTTCCTGCTCGGTCCTAACACCGGTCTGGGGCACACCTCGGTGGTGTTCATGATCGAGTCGCAGATCCACTACGTCGCGCAGGCGATCGCCGCGGTCGACAAGGCAGGGGCACAAGCGTTGGCGCCCAGCCGCTCTGCCCAGGACCGGTCCAACACCGAGCTGCAGACCGAGCTGGCCGGCTCGGTGTGGAACACCGGTGGGTGCAGCAGCTGGTATCTCGACGAGCACGGCGTCAACCGGACCCTGTGGGGTGGCATGACGTGGCAATACTGGCGCGACACCCGCTCGCTCAAACTCGCCGAATACACGTTCATCGGGGTGGGCCCGGGCGCGCGGGCGACGGTCAGCGTCTAGGCGCCGTAGGTGGGCAATGCCACCTTGCCGCCAGTGGAACTGACGTTGACCACCGGGGCCTCCATTGCAAATTCAGTTGAGATTGTCCACTCAGCTAGCCGACTGAGTTGACGTCGTCAACTGAAGCGCGGGCACAAGCTCTGCGGATGGCGACACGATCGGAGAGTGCGGCGGCGACCCGCCAGTCGCTGATCGACGCCGCCGGTGTCCTGCTCGACCCCGGCGGTCCGGAAGCCGTCACGCTGCGCGAGGTCGGAGCCCGCAGCGGGGTGTCTCGTTCGGCGGCATACCGCCACTTCGCCGCCAAGGAGCCGTTGCTGGCCCAATTGGCGGCCGACGGGCTGAGCGCGTTGGGTGATGCACTGGAAGCGCTTGTTGCGAGCGAGAATTCGGCCGAGATGTGTCTGCGGTCGGGCCTGCTCGCCCTGATCGACGTCGGTCGTAACCGGCTGCACCGATACCGGCTGATGCGGCCGAGCGAACGCAGAACATGTTCCTCGACATCGTGGCTCGTGTCACCGGCCCGCGACAGGCGCACCGTTACGGTGCTCTGCTGCTGACGACGACCCACGGCATCTCGGGCTTGACCTCAGCGGCCACCTTGATATGGCCAAGTGGCACACCACAGCTGAAGAGCTGGACACCGTCATCTCGCTATTGCCGACGTCGAAGTAGCTGGACGAACACGTCGGCCGCCGTGTCCACTCCTGCTTCATCGCCGGTGGCGACCAGGTCAAGCAACAGCCCGCGGATGACCGCGAGTCCGAGTCGCGCAGCGGCGGGCTCGGCCAGACCCTCGGTGAGCTTTAGCCAATCGTCGACGGCGCCAGGAACCATCCGGTCAAACGGCTTCTCGCCGTTGGCCGCCCGCGCATAGCACTCGAAGAACAGTCGCTCGAACTGCCGCAGTTCTGGCCGGCTGACGTCGGCCCACATCGCGCCGAAGTGATCTGCTGGATCGGTCGGCAGATCGGGTAGCACGGTCATCTGCCGGCGCTCGACTTCCTCGACGATCGCCAGCAGAAGCTCGTCACGAGAGCCGAAGTGATGCAACAGCATCCGGTGACTGGTGCCGATCGCAGCGGCGACGTCGCGAAGGGAGCGGTCGCCGACGCCGCCGGCCGCAAATTCTTCGACGAGCTTGTCGAGCAGCTCCCGACGCCGACTCGACTCAGGCGCGCGAGCCATCTGCCCGGTGCACCTGCTCAGAGCGGGCTTTGAGCCCCCGGGCCTCGAGTTCGAGGAAGCGTTTGGTCTTCTTGAGCATCATGCGTCCGACCAAAGCGCCGAGCAGGCCGCGTTGCTCGAGTTCCTGCCGTACGAGGGTCCGCCCGTCGGGGCGGGCGATGACCCAGTGACGAGCGCTGACGTCGACTCCGGGTGATCGTTGCACCCATATCCACGACGATCCCGGATCGATCTCGGTGACTTTCCACACCAGCTTCGACATGCCGGGCTGCTTGATCGAGAACCGTCTCCCGACGGCGAGGTCGGGCCCGTCCTGACCGACAAGCGAGGTCACCGACTCGGTCCAGTCGGGCCAGTGCTCGACATCGCTGAACACCTGCCACACCAGCTGGGCCGGTGCGTCGATCTCGATGCTATCTTTGATCAGCATGTACCAAATGGTACATCGGAGTCGTGGGCAATGCCTAGGGCCATCCGGGCGGCAAATGGGGGTACGCAGAGCGAGTGGCTAGCTGTCCTGGGCGCGACACGCGAACACAAGTTGTTGTGTTCCATCGCCT
>NZ_JBYCLD010000034.1:0-1536 GCF_057473725.1 Mycobacterium sp. TH-M11
GATCTGGTGATGGCCGCCCGTAACCGGGTGCAGGGCGGGCGCGGGCCGCGCGAGTCCAAGTACGCCCAGCTGGCCATCGCCCCGATCGGTGACGTGCAGACCCGTTACTACGTGAGCATGGATGTCGCCGACAAGCCCGGTGTGCTGTCCACGGTGGCAGCCGAATTCGCCGCCCATGGCGTCAGCATCGCCGAGGTGCGCCAAGAGGGCGTGGCCGATGACGACGGCCAACTGATCGGCGCTCGGATCGTGGTGGTCACCCACCGGGCTGCCGACGCAGCATTGTCGAAAACCGTTGCGGCGCTTGCTGACCTGGACGCGGTCCAGCGGATCGCCAGCGTGCTACGACTGGAAGGAACAGACCAGTGAGCTCCACCCGAACCCCGATCCACCGCCCCTGGCCCGGCCTGATCGGCGCCTACCGCGATCGGCTTCCCATCGGCGACGACTGGACGGCAGTCACCCTGCACGAGGGCGGCACCCCGCTGATCTACGCCAAGCGGATCTCCGAGCAGACCGGCTGCACCGTGCACCTGAAGGTCGAGGGGCTCAACCCGACCGGCTCGTTCAAGGACCGCGGCATGACGATGGCCGTCACCGACGCGGTCGCGCGCGGCCAAAAGGCAGTGCTGTGCGCCTCGACCGGCAACACCTCGGCATCGGCGGCCGCCTACGCTGCCCGCGCCGGGATCACCTGTGCGGTGCTGATCCCGCAGGGCAAGATCGCAATGGGCAAGCTCGCGCAGGCAGTCATGCACGGCGCCAAGATCATTCAGATCGACGGCAACTTCGACGACTGTCTGGAACTGGCCCGCAAGATGGCCACCGACTTCCCGACCATCTCGCTGGTGAACTCGGTCAACCCGGTGCGCATCGAAGGTCAGAAGACGGCGGCCTTCGAGATCGTCGACGCCCTGGGCACCGCGCCCGATATCCACTCGCTGCCGGTCGGCAACGCCGGCAACATCACCGCGTACTGGAAGGGCTACCGCGAGTACTTCGCAGACGGCCTGACCGAGAAGCTGCCGAAGATGTTGGGCACCCAGGCTGCCGGCGCTGCGCCGCTGGTGCTCGGTGAGCCGGTCAAGAACCCGGAGACCATCGCCACCGCGATCCGCATCGGCTCGCCGGCCTCCTGGACGCAGGCTGTTGAAGCACAGGTGGATTCGGGCGGGCGGTTCTTGGCCGCCACCGACGACGAGATTCTGGCCGCCTACCACCTGGTGGCGCAGTCCGAGGGCGTATTCGTCGAGCCGGCCTCGGCGGCCAGCATTGCCGGGCTGCTCAAGTCGGTGGAGGAAGGTTGGGTGCCGCGCGGATCGACCGTGGTGTGCACCGTGACCGGCAACGGGCTCAAGGACCCCGACACCGCGCTGAAGGACATGCCCGAGGTGACCGCGGTTCCCGTCGACGCGGCCACCGTGGTCGCCGAATTGGGGCTGGCCTAGTGGTTCAGTTGTTGCCGACCGGGTTGACGGCCAGCGTCGCGGTTGCGGCGTCGAGCGCCAACCTGGGCCCCGGCTTCGACAGCCTGGG
>NZ_JBYCLD010000035.1:0-1585 GCF_057473725.1 Mycobacterium sp. TH-M11
ACGACGGCCCGCTGCCCGACAGGTTCAGCTCGATCGCCAATGGCGTCCCGACCGGACCGTTGCTCGAGGCCGGGGGAGGAAGCAGCGCATCCAGCGATCGCCGCCACGCCGTTGGAGCGGGCGGAGGCGGCGCGGGTTCGGTGCGCGTCTTTGTCACCCCCAGCTTGGTGACCCCTGCCGCCGCGATCACGATTGCCCCGACGTGCTTGCAGTTCACCCGCATGGGGCAGCTACAGAACCCCCCTTCGACACTGCAGCCGTCGCTGTCGACCGGGGAAAGCTGCACCGTCGTAATGTAGGTGTGGCCTTGGCTGCCAAGGACATTGCCGACGAGGTTGTGAACGTCGGCGTCCCACAGGCAACGCTGCACCCGCCCCTCCCGCGCATAGGCCATGCCGCGGCGATAGGCGCCGGCACCGAGCAGATCCAGCGCGCTGTCGAGGTCGATTGAGGGATACATCAGCGACTGCACGCCCGCACGGTAACCGCCCGGTCCGACATGAATTCCGCAACCACGCCGCGCCACCGCCGAAAGTGGTGCTGATGAGGTTTCAGAGCCTGCTGGTGCGCGCTCAGCCTGGGCGCGACGCCGTCAGCCGTTCCAAATCCGCAGCGGGGTGCAGGTGGCGAGGCGGTCAAAGTCCGCGTCCGCGTGCAGCAGCGGAACACCCGTGCGCACACACGGAGCCGCGATCAAGCAGTTGAGGGTTTTCCGGATAGTCGCACCGGCACGTCGCGCCGCCCGATACAGCTTGGCCGCCAGCACAAAATCGTCGAGTTCCGCCAAACGAAGGATGGGGAGCGTCTGGATCGACGTCCTGAACGACACTCCCGCGCCACAGGCCAAGGGGCGGACTCAACGATGCCACCCGACGTAACGTGATGTCATGCGAACCCAGATCACGCTCAACAAGCAGGAGCTCGAGCTACTGGATCGCGCGGCCAGGGTAAGCGGCGCGTCCCGGTCAGAACTGATCCGTCGGGCAATTCACACCGCTTACGGAAGCCGGAGCAAAACAGAGCGGACGGCGGCTCTGCAACGAAGCGCCGGCACGTGGCGGGGGCGGGACTTTACCGGCGCCGACTATGTCGACGCCGTTCGCGACAACCTCGACGATCGCTTGAGCAGGCTCGGTTTGACGTGAAGCTGGTTGACACCGCCGTCGGCGTCGACCACTTGCGGGGAGTAACCGCGGCTGTCGAACTACTCACGGGGCTGACCGAAGCCGGCCAAGACTTGATCGCAAGCGAGCTGGTCCGATTCGAACTCTCGGCGGGTGTCCGAAACAAAGAACTCACCGCTCTCGAGGAATTCTGCTCTGCCCTCCCTGTTAGCCATAGGTAGCAGGCTGCGGCCCGGCATAGGTCGTGGAAGTATCCCGGTATGCGATCAACCGTCATACGGGTCGGCGTGCTGCTGACCGCGCTGATGCTGATCACCTCGTGTGGCGGCAATGATCAGCCTGCCGACCCGGTGAAAAAGCCTGTGGCGCCCGGCTTGTCGCAGTCCGAGGCCACCGACATCGCGACCGAGGCGTACACCTACGCCTATCCACTCGTCACGATGGAATACACCCGACGCAGC